>NZ_RZRP01000360.1:0-6143 GCF_003997795.1 Mesorhizobium sp. M7A.F.Ca.US.005.03.2.1
GGCCGCTTGCCGACCTCGCCAACCCGGTCTTCGCCGGGATCTTCAGCCAGAACGGAAACGGCGAACTGACCGGGTTGGCGAGGTCGGCAAGCGGCCTGGGCAGGATCGCGGTCACGCCGGTGCGAACCGGTCCCTCGCCGACGACAAGCGTGCCATCGCCCGAGATCAGCGTCGCATAGCCGACCGCGACGCCGGGCACATCGGTGATCGCGTTGAACGGTCCAGGCCGTCCGTCGAAGCCGATGCCGAAATTTCGCGCGCGCGGTTTGCCTGAGGGCGTTGCCAGATGATGCGGATTGTCGGTCATGGTGTCAGAATAGGGATCCCTGATTGCCAGGCTCTTTGGCCTTGGCCGCCGGCTTGGCCACGGCTTTCGGTTTTGCCGTGCCGCTGATTGCCACCGCATCGGCGGTCCCGTCGGCGAACTCGAGCGAAAGCGCCATTCCCGACACCACGTCGGCAGCCCGCTTGACGACGGCGCCGTCCGCATCCCTCACCAGCGCAAAGCCGCGGGCCAGGACGGCCTTGTGCGACAGCGACGCCATCAACCTGTCGGCCTGGACGACGCGGCCGCGCAGGCGCTCCAGCCTGAGCACCACTGCTTGCGTGCCGCGTCTTGTCAAAGCTGTCAGCAAATCCCTCTGCACGCGTTGCCGCCGTGCCGTCGGCTCGATCGTGATGCGGCCTTGCAGCATGGCCAGTTGCTGCTTGTGCCGCTGCAGCGAAGCCCTGGCACATTTTGGCAATTGATCCGCCGCCCGGTTAAGCTCCGCACGCCGGGCTCTTGCCATCGCACGCAGTGCCCCTTGTGCTCGCAAAAGATTGCGTTCGTTGGTGCGCCGGGCCTCTGCAATGCGCTGCGACAGCATTGCCGGTGTCAGTTTCACGGCAAAAAACCTTGCACGCTTGCGTTCGGTGGAGACCAACAGGCCCCGGCCGAGCCTGGATGTCGCCTCATCGAGGCGCCGGCGCGGCAGCGCCAGCAATTGATCGGGCGAGGGCAGAGCCCGGGCGGCGGCACGGGCGGCCTGCCGCTTGCGCTCGAAATTGCGCAGCACCGCCGCTTTCAGCCGCGCACCGAGGCTGGCAAGCGTTGCTTCGAGGTCGGCCTTCACCGGCACGGCGATTTCGGCCGCGCCTGTCGGTGTCGGCGCCCGCACGTCGGCGACGAGGTCGATCAGCGTCCAGTCGGTCTCGTGGCCGACAGCCGAGATCACCGGAATGCCGGAAGCGGCAACCGCGCGGGCGAGCGCCTCGTCGTTGAACCCCCAGAGGTCTTCGAGGCTGCCGCCGCCACGCGCCACGATCAACAGATCGGGCCGCTGGATGGCGCCATCCCATGCCAGCGCGTTGAAGCCGTTGACCGCGGCTGTCACTTCCGCGCCTGACGTCTCGCCCTGAACACGCACCGGCCAGACCAGGACATGCAGCGGAAAGCGGTCCTTGATGCGGTGGATGATGTCGCGGATGACGGACCCTGTCGGCGAGGTGACGACGCCGATGACGCGCGGCATAAACGGCAGCAGCCGCTTGCGACCGGTGTCGAACAGCCCCTCGGCCTGCAGCCGCCGCTTGCGCTCTTCCAGCAGCGCCATCAGGGCGCCGGCGCCGGCAGGCTCCAGATTGTCGATGACGATCTGGTAGTTGGATTTGCCGGGATAGGTGGTGAGCTTGCCGGTGGCGATCACCTCCATGCCCTCTTCGGGACGGAACTTCAGCCGGCTCATCGTGCCTTTCCACACCACGGCGTCGAGCCGCGCGCGGTCGTCCTTCAGCGCGAAATAGGCATGACCTGAGGAATGCGGCCCGCGATAGCCTGATATCTCGCCACGCACCCGCACATTGCCGAAAACGTCCTCGACCGTGCGCTTCAGCGCGCCGGAAATCTCGCTCACCGTATATTCGGCGGCGTTGGTGCGTGATTCGGATGCTGCTTCGCTCATCCGTCGATTGGGGAACGGTTGGGCGCCCGCGTCAAGGCGGTTGCGTCGGGCCAGCCGTTCATAACCCGCACACCTGGCCCTGCCTACCAGCCGGGCAGGATCTGGTTCGGCTTGGTTCGCCGCAGCTTGGTGAAGGCAAGCGCTGCGAAATCGAACGTTCCGGGGTCTTCGCCGACCGGCACCGAGATGTTGTCCAGGCTTTCCGAAATATGGCGGGCGAGCGCATCGACGATCTCCGGCCGCGACGTCTGGCCGCGCATGATGCCGATGCGGCAATCGGGCAGGGCGCCGAAGCCGTCGGCTTCGCCCAGCACCCGCATACCGGGTCTGAGCGCGCATTCCGGCAGCACCGAGATTGCCAGCCCGGAAAGAACCGCGGCGGTGATGACGGTGGCCGAGAAACTGGTGAACAGGATGCGATAGTCGCGGTTCTCCTGGTCGAGCACATCGACCGCGGCGCGCCGCCAGATGCAGTTCGGCCGGCCGAAGGCCATCGGCAGCGTTTCCTGCTCATGCGTGGCATGGTTGGCCGAGGTGACCCACAGCAGCGGTTCGCGCCGCACCACCTCCGACTGGCCGCGTACGTCGTTGTGCGTCACCAGCGCGAGATCGAGATTGCCGCGCTTGATATGCTCGACCAGCCCCGGCGTCGGCTCGCAGATGACGGTGAGTTCGACGCGCGGATTGGAGCGGGTGAACCGTGCCATGATCTCGGGCAGGAAACGATCGGCGTAGTCGTCGGGCGTGCCGATGCGGATCGTGCCTTCGAGCCGCCGGTCGTCGAAGGCCGCCAGGGTCTCGCGGTTGAGATAGAGCAGCCGCCGCGCATAGGAGAGCAGCTTGTCGCCTTCCTCGGTCAGCCTGTTGGTGCGTCCGTCCTTTTCGAACAGCGGCTTGCCGATCCGCTCCTCCAGCCGGCGCATCTGCATCGACACCGCTGACTGGGTCCGGTGCACCTCTTCGGCTGCTCGCGTGAAGCTGCCGGTATCGGCGATCGAGATGAAGGTCTGCAATTGATCGAGATCGAGCGGCGATTTCATCGATATGATCCATCACTGGTGTTGATGGTAAAGATTAGAAACATTCGTTGGATTAATCAATCGGCCGATGGCAAATTGGCATTGTCCACATGAAGGCATGTGAATCGAAGCCGGAACGGCCGCTGTCGCCAGCGCCGATCGCAAGGCTTTGCCCGTTCGAGTCTGAAGGAGACCGACAATGACCACGTTCGATTTCGCCACCGAGACCTCGCGCATCACCTCGCGTCCGGCCGTTGCGACGCGCGTGGCCAACACCGTCTCCAACATCTACCGCGCCTGGAAAAACCGCCGCGCCTTCTATCGCCTTGGCGAGATGTCGGACGCCGAACTCGCCGATATCGGCCTGACGCGCGCCGACCTGCATGTCGCTATCGACGTGCCGTTTGGCCGCGACCCGACGGCGATGCTGCGCGAGATCGCCAGCGATCGCATCGAAACGATCGAGGATTTCGTTCGCAAGGTGGCCTGATCGGATGCTTGTTGTTTAGGTTGCCGTGACCCTTTTCAGGGTTCGACGCGACTGACGAGTATGCAGGCTCCCACTCCCTGCCGGATCCCCCCGGCCCGCCTGCACTCTGCCCGGTCCTCCCAGGACCGGGCTTTTCTCTTTCTACCTCAGCGAAGACCGCCTACCGCCGGTCCATGTCCCGCTTAAACTGGTCGAAGATTGTCTCCACGCCCTTCTGGTAGTCATCACGCTGCTGGGCGCCGGTTTCGAACATCTTGCCGAACAGGTCGTCGAACGGGTTTTTCGGACGGCCGCTCGGATTGGCCTGTGGCTGCGGTGCCTGACGTTGCGGGGGCGCTTGAGGCTGTTGCGGCGCCGGCTGTCCGCCGGGGATGCCGCCTAAGCCACCGCCACCTTGCCGCAGCATCTCCTCGAAGATTTTCCCCAGCGGATTGTCTCCGTAGGGGCTTTGCGTCTGCTGGGGCTGCGGCTGCGCCCGCCCCTGCGGCTGCGGCTGAGGCGCGCCACCGCCGAACATGTCCTGCAGCACCTTGCCGAGCGGATTGTCGCCGTAGGGATTGGGTGCCGGCTGCGTCTGGCTTTGCGGCTGTGGCTGAGCCGCGCCGCCGCCGAACATGTCCTGCAACACCTTGCCGAGCGGGTTGTCCATCGGGTTCTGGGGCGGCGGCGCCTGGCGCGGCTGCGGCGCCGGGGCCTGCATGCCGCCGCCTTGCCGCATCATCTGCTCGATGATCTCGCCGAGCGGATTGTTGCCGCCGCCGCCAAAACCACCGGCGGCCTGCATCTGGTTTGCCGTCTGCTTGAACAGCCCGCCCATGACCATCGAGGCGATCGCCGGCAGCATCTGCTGCAGGATCTGCTGATTGACGCCGCTGGCTTGCGCCGCCTGGCTGGCCACGGCGCGAGACAGATCCTTCGAACCGAACAGGTGCCCGAGAATGCCGTTGCCCTCATCGACGCCTTGCGGCGAGAAGGCCCGGGTTGCGTCCTCGAAATACTTGGCGTGCTGGCCGCTGGCCATCGCCGTCATGAAGGCGCCGAGCCCATAGGGGTCGGCGGTGTTGCGTTGCAGCCCCTGCGAAAAGGCCGGCAGCAATGCAGCGACCGCGGCTTGCGTCTGCTGCATCGAAAGCCCGTATTGCTGGGCAAGGGCCTGCATGCCATTGCCGTTCTGGGCCTGCGTCAGCATGTCGAACAAGGTGGGCATCGGCGTCTCCTCCGGAAATCCTCGCCGAAGAAGCCTAGTTTGTTTCCACTTCCGATTGAAGCGACTTTTGCCGGCCGGTCAGCTTTGCCAAATCCGAGGGTTAATAGGCGTATTCCATGAAAACCGGCTCGATCGAGCCGCCCCAGCGCGTGTGATAGGCCGACAGCATCTCCTCGGCGCTGGTGGTGCCCCGCGCCACCACTTCGTCCAACGTGTTGAGGAAGGAGGTCTCGTCGTAGCCGTCGCGGTTCTTCTTGCCACGGTTCTTCAGTCCCATGCGGGAAATGACCATCACGTCACGCGCGATCTCGCGCAGCGTGGTGTTGCGGAACGGTGCGGAGATGCCTTGTTCCGGCACGGCATTGCGCATCGCCAGCGTTTCTTCATACGTCCAGCTCGAGGTCAGCGCCTCGGCGGCATCGAGTGCGGCCTCATCATAAAGCAATCCGACCCAGAAGGCCGGCAGCGCGCAGATGCGCCGCCACGGCCCGCCATCGGCGCCGCGCATCTCGAGGAAGCGCTTCAGCCGCACATCCGGGAACAGCGTTGACAGATGGTTCGCCCAGTCGCCCATTGTCGGCAGCCCGTCCGGCACTTCATTGCGCGCGGCCCCGGCCATGAACTGGCGGAAGGTGATGTGGGTCATGTCGTGATAGCGGTCGTCGCGGATGACGAAATACATCGGTACGTCGAGCGCCCATTCGACATAGTCGGCGAAACCGAAATCGGGCGAGAAGCAGAATTCGAGCAGGCCCGAGCGCTGGTTGTCGGTGTCACGCCATATGTCGCCGCGCCAGCTCTGCAAGCCGTTCGGGTGGCTTTCGGTGAAAGGCGAATTGGCGAACAAGGCCGTCGACAGCGGCTGCAGCTTCAACGACACCTGCATCTTGCGGCGCATGTCGGCCTCGCTCTCGAAGTCGAGATTCACCTGGATCGTGCAGGTGCGGTACATCATGTCGAGGCCCTTGGTGCCGACCTTGGGCATGTAGCGCGTCATGATCTCGTAGCGCGATTTCGGCATTTTCGGCGTCTCGGCAAGCGACCATTTCGGGCTGCCGCCGAGGCCGAGGAAGCGGATGCCCATCGGTTCGGCGATCTCGCGCACCTGCGCCAGATGGGCATTGCCCTCGCGGCAGGTCTGGTGGATCGTCTCCAGCGGTGCGCCGGAAAGCTCGAACTGGCCGCCGGGTTCCAGCGAAATCGCACCCTGGCCGGTCGGTTCGACCAGGCCGATGATGCGGCCGTCATCGACGATCGGATCCCAGCCGAGCTTTTCCTGCATGCCTTCGAGGATGGCGCGGATGCCACGCTCGCCGCCATAGGGGACCGGTGCATTGCCGTCGACATAGAAGGGGAATTTCTCGTGCTCGGTGCCGATGCGCCATTTGTCGCGCGGCTTGTTGCCTTCGGCCAGGTGCTCGACAAGTTCGTCGACACCTTCGATCGGGCGGAAATCGGTCGTATCGCGCGCCATTTATGAACCC
>NZ_RZRP01000361.1:0-6132 GCF_003997795.1 Mesorhizobium sp. M7A.F.Ca.US.005.03.2.1
CCTCTACGCAGTCCGGCGCGCGGCCGTATTCGGCGAGGATGGTCAGCGACATTGCCTGGGCGAACGGATTAAGAGCGGGCATTTCGATCTCGCCGCGGTGGTCGGCGAACCACGCAGCGGCGTCGCGCGTGAGCCCCTGGCTTTCAGCGAGCGCTGCATAACGATCGATGATGTCCTGGCGGTACCGGGCGATGGCATCGCCGAAGGCATTGTCGCCGGCGAAGGGCGGCGCCTCCTTCCAGCTTTTCGCCAGACGTGCGAGCCCACGCAGCGAGTGGGCCTCCACCATGGTCTCCTCGATCCATTGGCAAGGCGGCGCCGGCCTGGCGTCCGGTTGCCAGCTGTTGCAGAGCACATGGCCGAGTTCGTGCCCGAACTGGTAGGCGAGCTTCGACCAGTCACGCTCGCCGATATCGACGATGATCCAGGCCATACTGCTGCCGTCCGGATGCAGCCAGATTGCCGGCGTGCCGGAAGTGTGCTCGTCGACACGCAGGCGCGTCGGCTGGCGGTCGGACAGCAGGCGGACGCCGTCGAGGCATGCATGCCGCATGCGTTCGACGACCTGATCAGCGGCTCCCTCAAGCATGTGGCCCCAGTCGCCGGCAAGCTCGATGGGGGCGGTTAGGAGGTTTGGTTGCGAGCTAGCTGAGGAAGGTGGGGAAGACATGACCCCGTAGCCTGTGCTCCAACCGCCCGAGGGTGTCAACGCCACTGGTGTGAGGCTGCCGGCCACTGAACCTGCAAGCAAATTTAGGAGATCTCGTCGCAGCAACTTCGAAACTCGACCATGTTGCCCTGCAAGGAGAAAAATAGGAAGTCCAGCTTGTTCTGCCATCGGCCGAGGTCTAAGCGTAGACCCCTTGAGAGTTGAACTACTCGGAAGCGGCTAGGGGACTCGAGGGTGGGCGAGGCGATCTTTACCAAAACGTATGTTGGCGATGCTTTATCAAGCTGGCAGGTCGTCCACGAAATGTCGACTCATATCGTTGGCGGAGCTTTGGTCGTTCGCGACAGTGACCGCCGTGACTGGCATCTTCTACGACTTCACGATTCAGCTTTTCTGTTTCGAATGGTTCGGATGAGGTGCGTCCTCAGATTCTTCCCCACGACCACCACAAACTTCTATATCCATCACTATGGTTCTTTGGATGTTGCCGAAATTGCACTCGACGGCACCATAATAAACAGGGGTATCAGTCACACCATTTCGATCAACGCTCATCCAGATGACACGATCGAGATCGATGTGAGCTTTTTGAGTTGCCACGGGTCTCTCTCAATAGGCTGCTCCGACAATGGTCGTCCCGTCTACGCCGGCACTGGACTCGAACAGTTTGCACTCTTGAGCGTTCTGGTTGAAACGTTTGATGCATACCCCGAGTTGTCTCGCACGCCGGCAGAGGAGCGGATCACCCTCGTCGATGTTGGCGGCCAAGGAGGGCTACAGCTCAAGTGGATGCTGCGAGCCGATCATATTACGCCCGTCGTGTTCGAACCCTTGTCGTCGGAAGCGACGGTGATACGACAAACCCTCGATCGAATTCCGGGCGCGCAAGTGGTGGAAAAGGCGCTGGCAAACACTTCTGGCCCCCAAAAGCTGTATATTACTGCCGGATCATACTGCTCGTCTTTGCGAGAGCCAAACTTTGAGATCCTGCAGAACTACTCAGTAGCCCGTGTCTTCAACGTTGTCAGCATGCAAGAGGTCGAATGTGTTCGATATGACGAATTGTTCCGCGCAAGCGCGGTTCCGTCACCGGATGTTATAAAAATAGACGTCCAAGGTCTTGAATACGAAGTTCTGCTTGGTTTCGGCCACCTTCTGGAATCCTGTTTGGCTATCGAGCTGGAAACGCATGTTGTTCCGATATATCGAGGACAAAAGCTGATTGGTGACATAGTCGACATTCTGGGCGATTTCGGTTTCGCCCTACGCCAGCTTAATCAAGTACCGCACTTCGATGGCGATGCAGTCGAGTTTGATGCCCTTTTTACGAAGAGGCGCGACAAGGTTGCAACTCTTTCTGATCTAGAAAAGCGAAAATTTGCTGTAATCATTCAGGTGTTAGGAATTCTTCCTTACCCGTGAGGCCATGAGTAGAACGACCGTTCGCCAGCGATCGAGGTAGAGTCCTTCAAGGCTCACCCCTGATCCGTCGCCACTCGATCTGAAGGTTGCTCATCGTCTAGAATAACGAGTGGCGGCATGCAAAGAAAAGCTTGCATCGAGCCGTATGCCGCACACATCGCGCAGTCAATGCCCGTGTCGTCAAGGACGACGCCAGTTCCAGGAAACGGGATAAGTCTGCTGCGGAGCGGCAGACACTTTTCCAGAAGTATCCGCGCACCCCTTGGTGTGATTGTGTATGCCTGAAGCCCAAACGAATGCTCTACCTTGATAAGGAATCTGGAGAAGTTCTCGGACTGGAACAAGGCAGTTCTATTAGTATATTGACGATCGTAGAATTCCATTTTGGCTTTTGAGAAACCAAGGTCAAGCCAGAGAAATGATGGGTCAAATATATAGCCCCACTGTATGATATCCCAATCTGCCCGTGCTTGAGATATAATACTGGTGGATTCCTCCGTGAAACGAAACGATGACCGAATATCGTCTTCGAAAATAGTTATTGTCTTGTTTTCTGAAACCGACAGCTTCCACAAGCTGATATGGGATAGAGCGCACCCTAACGTGCCCGGGGGATACGGACAATCACTGGTAATCAGACCTTCCTTGATGAGCGCCTCCCTGTCGAGAGAAGTGCCGTCAACGGCTGATACGCGAACGGTATTGTGCAATAAATGCCAGTTGTTACTTTGGTACCTGCTCCAGCGCTCGATGCTGCGGTCTAGGTTTATCAGGTGAATTTTCGGGGAACCCGTCGGCTCGACAGGCCGGGCTGGCATCGTCCCGGAGACAGAGGGCGTGGCGGCAGTGAATGTGGAGGTATCGCCCGCACCATGCAACAGCGCTCGAGCCCGTTCGATGCCATCACTCACATGGTATTGGCCATCGCCAAAGGTGATGTAGCCATAGACTTGTCGGTTATCCATATACTGGACGATTCCGGCCTTCCTGGCGCTGGCAGCAAAGACAACGTACTCGTACCGCGATGTGCCGTCCTCGTATGTCAGTTCGGTCAGCACGTCAGCCCGGACAAGATATGTGCAATGCACGAGCGGCACCTCGATGGCGCCGCGCACGTGGCGGTTGAGCACCCAACCATACTGATCGCACTGCAGATAATACCCGTTGGCATCGATCTCGGCATGAAAGTTCGAATAATATTGGCCCGGCGAGATAGAGCGAAGCAGAGGAGCGACGATTGGCAAATCAAGCGAGACAAGTTCTCGCAGCGTGGCCGATCGCACGAAATTGTCGACGTCGGCCACGAAATAGAAATCGCAGCCGTGCTCGAGCGTTTTCCGCAGACTTATGTTGCGGATTCGGCCAAGCACCCTGAAGCGCGTCTCATTCCATTCGTGCTCGCCAAACTGCTCAACACGATCGACGACGTCCGAGGCGTCGATTTCGACCGCCGCATAGAGGTGACCCACGCGCTCTACCCATTCGCGCAGTATATGCTCGGTCCTGTCGGTATTGTTGTTTGTCCTGATGTATAGGACGATCGATGCCTTCGGGTAGTCGAGCGCCTCGATGCACTCGAGGTAAAGCGGCAGTGCCGGTTCCTTCTGCTTTGCCAGGATTGCAATCAGGATGCGCGGTGAACCCTTCAGGCGCGACCGCAGCGAACGCTGCCGGATAAGCTTGTGCTGATCGATCAAGCTCTCTGTCCCGAACGCCCCGAGATTCGACGGTTCATGCACCGGAAGCTTGTCAGTGGCGAAACGCGCGTTGGCCACCACGCGCTTCGCCATTTCCGCCGGCAATTTTTCGCTGGCGAGCAATTTCAGACAGGCGTCGAGTGAATCCCGGTAAGCGCCTGTCCAGTAGGCATTGACGGCAAACTCGTCGAGCAATCCGTAATCGTAGACCCAAGGCTGTATGAAAAGTCCGGGGGGTTGTGCAAGGTCGAGCCCTCGACGCGCAAATTCCGCTCCCTCCGCGTTCCGGCCCTGGGTGCGGCAATAGAGGCTCGCGGCGTGAAGAGCTTCAGCGCGGGCGGGAACGGCCTGCGTCGCACGCTCAAAGATTGCAACGACCTCGTCGAATGGCCGTCCCAGCGCTGCCATGAGATTGCCCGCTTCGAGCAGGCTGACATAGATTTCCTCGTCCCAGAAGCCCAGCTCGGCGCGCTTCAGATAGTTTGCCAGCGATTTTTCACGTTCTCCGGAATCCCTATAGCTCTGCGCCAGATAGAAGGTGTATCGCGAAATAAGGAACGGGTCGGTCTCCGTAGCAAGCGCGTTTTCAAGAACCGCCGCGTCGTCCTGGTACTTTCGCGGGTTTTGACTGCGTGCTCCGCCACGCCCCGTCGCCACGCGAAAACCCTTGGCGGTCTCGCGTGTGAGATGGCCGGGAGGGGCCTCGAGATATTCGTGCAGCACGCCCTTGAAGGAGAAGGGAAGCCGGTTGCGGCAAATCTGCGGGCGATAAAACGAAATGCCCCCATGGGACACCTCGACGTCGTAGAGATCGTGTTCCATGTTCGACTTGAACGCGATCGGATCGAAGTCAGCGTCTTGGACCACGACGTCGTCGGCGTCGATGATCATGGCGTAGTCGACCGTCTCGACTTCACGCAGGCGGTCAAGGGCAAAGGTACGGTTGTACGCAAAGTCCCGCCAAGGCTCGTCGATGACTGTGCCTTTGACTTTGTGCAGGGTCAGGAAGGTACGGATGAGGTCCTGCGTGCCGTCCTCGGAACCCGTGTCGATGACGAGCACGTAGTCAACGAGAGGAAGCGCGCTGGCGAGGCATTGCAAGATGACCTTTGCCTCGTTCTTGACGATCATGCACAGGCCGATGGTGCTCATGCTAATCCCTTGGCGGAGTGGCGTTCGTTACACGCTGCTGGAAATTGTTGAAGGGAATTCCTGCGCCTTTGTCCGGCTTTATATCTCATGCATCATCCCGTCGCCTTGGCCATTTGCATGACCTTTGTTGCAAAGAACGATTGCCCCTTCACAGCCAAGTGCTGCCTCAACCCGTCCATTGTTTAGCCAGCGCTTTCCGTCGCAGCAAGGGTCTTGCGGTCGCTCGGGACCAGAGGGTTAAGAACAGAATTTCCCGTCGACCCAATCGCTGAGGCGCAAATTCCGCCGCGACATCGAGGGTTCGACGCGAACCAGAGGGCACCCTTAAGCCTCGGATTTCTCGATGCGTTCGGCCGCCCATGCGCGCCATTTGATGTCGACCGAAAGTAGTTACTCATGGTCCACAATTAATAAATTGTTAACTTGGTTATTTACAAGTTGCTAATTTTAGATTTTACTAATGTCTTGTGTTGAGAGGGTTCCCGCGAACCGGGCAGAGGGCCTGTTGGGCTGCGTCTGCGAAGCCAGGAGAGTGTCTGGAGCAAGTCACTTCGTGCGTGAGGGCGTGGCGAGTGTGTGGTGACGTGCAAGAGAAGACGTTGTACGGCCTTGAACTAAAGGCCGGCGTTTTCCCAAATCTGATGTTCCCCCCGCAAGCAGTTGGTTCCCTCGTAAGTCGTCGTCGAGAAATCGGCGACACGCGTGACGGGAGTGACCATGGTTGGGGTGATACCGTGTACGAGTCGATGGGGCCGTGACGCAGGCTTAGGCGTAGAACAACGCCTGAATTACCCGCAGTTGGCCAACAGCACGGATTACCCAGCGATTGATGGGTATTCCTCAGTGTCCTTTGGACGCCTCACTCACCTGGGCGAAGACAACTGGGGCGCCATCCGATCGAGCGGCACGAAGAGGCTGCCAAGCCTTGCGCACCCGTCTCTTAGACCTGCCCGCAATGCGGCAATGCGCGCGACCGGCCTCACCGGGCGCCCGCGCTCTGCAGCCATTGAACCAGCGATTGAAATCTAAGGTACGACCAAGAGAAGCTGCGGCCCGGCCGCCGGCGACCAAGGAGAAGATGATGAGCTTCACGGCAGGATTTGCGGCTATGGAAGTCACCGTTCGAGGCATTTTGCCGATCGGCGACACGATTGAAAATGTAAATTATTTCATTCTGGACACGGCCAAGAG
>NZ_RZRP01000362.1:0-2291 GCF_003997795.1 Mesorhizobium sp. M7A.F.Ca.US.005.03.2.1
GAGCGCCGACAATGCCTCCGACCGCACCGCCTGCCACCGCGACAGGTGTCGTTGCCGGGGCGGTGGCAGGCGGTGCGGTCGGAGGCATTGTCGGCGCTCTGACGGAGTCCGGCGTGCCCGAGAACGATGCCCACGTGTATGCGGAGGGCGTACGCCGCGGCGGCACGTTGGTCACGGCCAGGGTGGACGATGAACTCATTGCAAATGCCGAGGAAATTCTGGGGCAATCCAGATCGGTCGATCTTGCCGAACGCCGCAGGGCTTACGAGGCTGGCGGCTGGACCGGCTTCGATGCCAATGCCGGCGAATATATCCCTGACGAGACCGATCGCGACAGCGCTCGGACGATCAATCGGCCTTGAACGAGGAGGTGTGGTCGCACGTACCGAACGACGAGGTTTCACGAAGTGCTACGGAGCGTGTGGGACAGATGTTCGAGTTGCCCGGCTTCAAGATCTCCGGGAGCAAGGGCATGAAGCTTCCCGGCTGTCCGGCGCGTTAAGTGATCTCAGTTGAATCCCCGACCGTTCAAGCGAACTGGCTGGCTGTCGGGTTGGCGTGCTGCACGAAAAGTACTCAGCGATCAAGGTGCGGTGTTGGTATGGTGGTGCGCTGGCGGGCTCTGGTCACGCTGAGCCGCACGTCTGCCGCCTGGCTCATATCGGGCGTGCGCCTGTTCGATCTCACAACTCGATTCTAGTGACTGTGGCTCCCCTTATGTTCGCCTATTAACTGTTCGGCCAAGTTGGGCGTTGACGCTTCCTCTCTATAAGAGTTAATAATCTCCTAATATAAGAAGCATCTAAAGTTCGTGGTCGAAAGCCACGAGTTTGACGATGTAGGTTGGGTAGGGAACGTAGCGTGACGACCAGTCGTCGCGTCCAGCAGCATCGGGTCAATATCCGTCCGTGAATGGCCAGCTTGAGGCGGCTGTTCCAAGCGCGGCGGTGTGCCTGGATGAGGGCGAAAATTCATGCCTGCCTGGATTCGCGCGGTTTTTCTTCGGCTGGAAGCAGCCGGTCGTTCAGTACTGTCGATAAAACAGATGAGGCGTCTGTTCTTAAAAGGGGGGTTGAAAAATGGCTACTCAGGTCACCGGTGCCGGCGGCACCACGACGTCTTTCTCCAACACGCCGCAGGCGAAGGATGACCTTTTTCTCCTCTCAGAAAATGATACCGGTGTCCTGATCCTGAATGTTTTGGCGAATGATCTGGGTGGCGCAGCCAAACAGCTCTACTCCATCGATAACGCAGACAGTGTGCAGACCGCAACGAAGATACTTGCTCCGGCGGATCTGCTCACACGCGACGCAACATACTCCGGCGGTGTCGGAGGAGGGACCGACACGAGTTACCTGGGTGCCCATATCTGGATAGGCACTGATGGTACGATCCACTACGACACGGCGAATCTCGAGAGTATGATTCAAGCGCTTGGGGCGGGAGAGGTTCTCACCGATAAAGTGACCTACGCCATTCAGCTCGGCAATGGCACGCTGAGCTGGGCCACGGCCACCATTCAGTTTACTGGCACCAACGACAAACCCGATATCCATCTCGTGACGACCGACAGCGCGACCGCCTCGTTGATCGAGACCAACGCACCCTTGACGGTGAACGGCACCCTGACGGTGAACGATGTCGATATCTCCGACACGGTGACCGCGATGGTAACTTCGGTGTCCCTCGGCGGCACCATGGGCGGGCTGAACAGTGCCGCCGTGCTCGGCATGCTGACAGTCTCGCCGATCTCGCTGACGGCCAACCCGGGCGAAACCAATAATCTGGGCTGGACCTTCAATTCGGCGCCACAAGCCTTCGACTTCCTGGCTGTCGGCGAGACGCTGACGCTCACCTATACGATCACGGCCAACGACGGCCACACCGGCGGCACCGACACACAGACGCTGACCATCACCATCCACGGCACCGACGATGCGCCGGTTGCGGTCGCCGACACCGGGTCCGCGAACGAGGCCGGCATCACGCCGGCCACGGCGGCGACCGGCAACGTTCTGGCCAACGACACCGACGTCGACAACACCCATGCCCAGTTGAGCGTGAGCGCGGTGACGGGCGGCACGGTCGGGTCTGCGCTGGCCGGCAGCTACGGTTCGGTGACGATCAACGGCGACGGCAGCTACAACTACGTCATCGACGATGCGAACCCGACGGTTGACGCGCTCAATGTCGGCGGCAGTCTGACCGACAGCTTCACCTACACGGTGAGCGACGGCCAGGGCGGGACCTCCTCGACGACGCTGACCATCACCATCCACGGCACCGACGAT
>NZ_RZRP01000362.1:2300-6100 GCF_003997795.1 Mesorhizobium sp. M7A.F.Ca.US.005.03.2.1
CGAACCCGACGGTTGACGCGCTCAATGTCGGCGGCAGTCTGACCGACAGCTTCACCTACACGGTGAGCGACGGCCAGGGCGGGACCTCCTCGACGACGCTGACCATCACCATCCACGGCACCGACGACGCTCCGATCGCTGCCAACGACACTAGCGCCAGTCCCGGTGCGATTGCCGCAACCGAGAAGAGCGGCACGCTAAACGGATCCGGCGGCAACAATGGTTCCGGCAACGTGCTGACCAACGACAGCGATGTCGACAGCGCCAGCCTGACGGTGAGCTCGATCCGTACCGGCGGCGCCGAAG
This sequence comes from Mesorhizobium sp. M7A.F.Ca.US.005.03.2.1, assembly GCF_003997795.1. NCBI lineage: Bacteria > Pseudomonadati > Pseudomonadota > Alphaproteobacteria > Hyphomicrobiales > Phyllobacteriaceae > Mesorhizobium > Mesorhizobium sp. M7A.F.Ca.US.005.03.2.1. The sequence continues at coordinate 2,607 of NZ_RZRP01000362.1, forward strand.
GCGGCGGTACGGCCGGTTCGCTGGGTGTCGGCCTGGTCGGCGCGCACGGCACACTCACAATCGCCGCCAACGGCAGCTACACCTACGTGGTCAACGAGAACGACTCGACGGTCCAGGCCCTCAATACCGGCGGCTCCACCACCGATACGTTCAACTACACGGTCAGCGACGGCAGCCTGACGGACATGGCAGTACTCACCGTCACCATCAACGGTGCAAATGATGCGCCGGTAATAGATCTCAACGGCGGGTTGGCCGGAACATCAACAAGCCTCAGCTATACCACGGGATCGGCCGCGACCGCTATCGCTCCATCTGGAACTGTCGCGGATGTTGACTCCGCTGATTTCAACGGAGGCTCGCTGACCGTCGCATTCACGGCAAACGGCACCTCAGCCGACCAGTTGACGATCCAGAACCAAGGCACGGGCCTCGGCCAGATCGGCTTCAGCGGCAGCAACGTCACCTATAGTGGAACGACCATTGGAACGTTCACCGGCGGAACGAACGGGACAAACCTCGTCGTCACCTTCAACGCCAACGCCACGCAAGCCGCAGCGCAAGCGCTGGAGGATCACATTCGCTACTCGAACGCGACCAGTGCTACCACGACAAAGACTGTGACCTTTACGCTGGTGGACGGGGACGGAGGTACCGACACAGGCACAGCCACGGCGACGATCAATGTGACGGGCGGCGATACTACGGCTCCCAACATCGCACTGATAACGGGCGTTCAGGGAAATGCCGGGGCACCGAGCACGCTCGTCGTCCAGTTCAGCGAAACCGGAATGAACCACACATTCTTCGATTCAACGAAACTAGCTTTGTCGAATAATGTGACCCTAGTGTCGACCACGGGCACGTGGGGCACCGCAACCGACGGCGGTGGCAATACGGTAGATACGTATACTCTGCTGGTGAACAAGCCCAACAACGGCACGACATACACGGCAACTTTTTCTGCTGGAGCCTTCAAGGACGGCGCCGGCAATCTAAGCACCGCCGGGTCTCAAATCGGCCTCAAACCCGCAGGCACTTCCGGCGAGCCCATCAACCTCGCTCTCACCGATCCCTCGCATGAAGGTGCGCTCATCACCGTCACGGTGAAGGACGTACCTTCGGGCTGGACCATCGACGGCGCGACGCATAACGCCGATGGAAGCTGGACGACACAGACCAGCGACCTGCGCGGGCTGACTGTCACCACATCGGCCAGTTTCACCGGGGCAGCCGTGCTCGACGTCCAGATGACCTGGATCAACGCCGACGGCACCTCGGGCAGCGCGTCGATCGCCGACAATGTCGAGGCCTACGCTCCGGGCTCGCCGATCTTCGCCTGGTCGGGCGACGACGTGCTGACCGGGTCCAGCGGCAACGATCTCTTCGTCTTCTCGCAGCCGATCGGTGCCGATACGGTGCATAATTTCGACGCCGCGGCCGATCAGATCGACCTTATCGGCTACAACGGACTGGCGGACTTTGCCGACCTGCAGACCCATATCGCCGACGATGCCCACGGCAACGCGGTGATCACGCTGGGCGATGGGCAGTCGATCACGCTGGATGGCGTGCACTCGGGCGCGCTGACGGCAGGCAATTTCGTCTTCGACCAGACGCCGGTGGTCAACAATGCCGGCACCATGACGATCGGCGACGGCGCCTTGCTGCCGCTGAGCGGCATGATCAACAATAGCGGCCTCATCTCGCTGGACTCGACCGGCGGTGAAACGCTGCTGCAAATCATCCAGCATGGCGTGACCCTGCAGGGCGGCGGGCAGATCCTGCTGTCCGACAGCGCCGCCAACATGATCTCCGGCACGGGGCCGGACGTCACTCTGGTCAATGTCGACAACACGATATCGGGCGCTGGCCAGCTGGGCGGCGGGATGCTGAGCCTCGACAATCAGGGCACCATTATCGCCTCTGGCGCGAATGCGCTGGTCATCGATACGGGGGGCAGCGTCGTCACCAACTCCGGAACATTGGAGGCGACCGGTTCAGGTGGACTGACGATCACCGGCGGGCTGGCGAATTCCGGCATGCTGTTGGCCAATGGCGGCGACATCGTCATCCATGGCCAGGTCACCGGCGACGGCGATGCCACGATCGGCAACCTGTCGAAGCTTGAGTTCGGCAGCGCCTCGTCGACGGATGTCACCTTCGCGCACGATGCGGCCGGCACGCTGCAGCTCGACGATTCCTTCGATTTCAGCGGGCGGATCGGCGGCATCACCAATGACGACAGGCTTGAGCTCGAGGACATCCTGTTCGGCGCGGGAACGACGGCCGTCTACCAGGCAAACCAGGATGGCAGCGGCGGAACGCTGACCGTTTCGGACGGCACCCACGGTACCGCGCTGCATCTGGTCGGCAGCTACGATGCGAACGGCTTCAAGCTTGCCGATGACGGCCAAGGCCATACCGCCGTTTCGTACAATCCGGCGGAATTCACGCTGACGGGCGTTGGCAATGGAGCAATTTCAAGCGACTTCGTGGTGTGAACCAAAAGGCCGCCGCCAGCGGCGGCCCACCTGGCCTGATGCGTATCGAGTGGGGTTCTGGACGTGGATAGCAAATCTCGAATTGTGAAGGATGCGCTTCGGGCCTGCCGCCGCTATTTCCTGGTAGCGGCGGCGTTCAGCCTGGCCATCAATCTGCTCTATCTCGCGTCCCCACTCTACATGCTGCAGATCTATGACAGGGTCGTCACCAGCGGCAGCGAAACCACGCTGGTGATGCTGACCCTGGTGTTGCTGGCGGCCTTTCTTTCGCTGGCCGGCCTCGACCTGGTGCGCGCCTCCATCCTGACGCGTGCCAGTGCGCGGCTCGACCGGCTGCTGTCGGCAAAAGTCCTGGCCGCGTCGGTCGAGACCCCATCGCCCGGCTCGTCGCCGAGCCAGCCCATCCGAGACTTCGACACGTTCAGGCAGGTCATCACCGGCAGCGGCATCCACGCTTTGTTCGACCTGCCATGGTCGCCCATCTACATCGGCATCATCTTCCTGCTGCACCCCTGGCTCGGCTTCTTCGCGCTGGGCTGCTCGCTGCTTCTGGTCGCCATGGCGGTGCTAAACGAATATATCGTGCGTTCGCCGCTGAAGCAGGCCAACGACCTGGCGACGACTAACTATAATTTCACCGAGATGGGCCTCAGAAACGCCGAAGTCGTTCGCGCCATGGGGATGATCGACGGCCTCATCCGCCGCTGGGGACGCGACCGCAATTTGGCGCTGCGGCGCCAGGCGGAGGCAAGCGATCGCGCCGCACTGATGTCGGGTCTGATCCGTTTCCTGCGGCTCACCATGCAGTCGCTGATCCTCGGCCTCGGCGCCTATCTGGTGATCGAGCGGCAGATCACCGGCGGCACCATGTTCGCCGCGAGCCTCTTGCTGGGCCGGGGGCTGCAGCCGGTCGAGCAGATCGTCGGCCTTTGGCGCAGCCTGATCCTGGGGCGGGCGGCGTTGGCAAGGGTCGAGAAGCTGGTCGACGGG
>NZ_RZRP01000363.1:0-6091 GCF_003997795.1 Mesorhizobium sp. M7A.F.Ca.US.005.03.2.1
CCGGCGGCGCGCTGGCGGTTGCCGGCGGCGACGAGATCGTGCCGCTGGTCAACGACCTGATCCGGCGAACCGACCATGTCGTGCTGACGCAGGACTGGCATCCCGCCGGTCACTCCAGCTTTGCTTCCAGCCATCCGGGCGCGCAGCCCTTCACCATGATCGAAATGCCGTACGGCCAGCAGACGCTGTGGCCGGACCACTGTATCCAGGGCAGCCTGGGCTCGGATTTCCATTCCGGCCTCGCCTGGACCAAGGCCGAGCTCGTCATTCGCAAGGGATTTCGGCCTGATATCGACAGCTACTCGGCCTTCTTCGAGAACGACCGCACGACCCAGACCGGCCTTGCCGGCTACCTCCGGGAGCGCGGCATCGACACGCTGACCCTGGTCGGGCTGGCGACCGATTTCTGCGTCGGCTTTTCGGCGCTGGATGCCGTCAGCCAGGGCTTCAAAACCACAGTGCGGCTGGATGCCTGCCGCGGCATCGATCTCAACGGTTCGCTCAATGCCATGCTGCAGCGCATGCGCGACGCCGGCGTGAGGCTCGAAGACCCTTTGTCGGACTGACGGATCGTGAGGCACAAGAGGGGCTTTTTGTGGGTCGCGACGAAAGCGGCAATCGTCGTGGCCGTGCTGTTTCCGGCACAGGCTTTCGGGGCGGAGGAACACGGCCTGCCCGGCGCTTCGATGTCGCTGTGGTGGGCGCTGCCCTTTGCCGGGCTGCTGTTGTCGATCGCCACTGGTCCGCTGCTGTTTCTTCATGTCTGGGAGCATCACTACGGCAAGATCGCGGCCCTTTGGGGCGCTCTGGTGGTCCTGCCGCTGGCGGTCGCCTTCGGTGTCCCCACAGCGACCGAAGCGGTACTGCATGCGTTGCTCACCGAATACATGTCGTTCATCATCCTGCTGTTTGCGCTGTTCACCATTTCCGGCGGCATTCTCCTTGCCGGCAACATTCACGGCACGCCGCTGGTGAATGCCGGCCTGCTGCTGGTCGGCGCGCTGCTGGCCTCGGTGATCGGCACGACCGGTGCCTCGATGATCCTGATCCGGCCGATCATCCGCGCCAACGATAACAGGCCGTTCAACGCCCATGTCGTCATCTTCTTCATCTTCCTGGTGTCCAACATCGGCGGCTCGCTGACGCCGCTTGGCGATCCGCCGCTGTTCGTCGGCTTCCTGCGCGGCGTCGACTTCTTCTGGACGACGACGAACCTCTGGCACGAGACGCTGTTCGTCGGCGGTGTCGTCCTGGGCATTTTTCTGGTGATCGACATCATCCTGCACCGGCGCGAGGCTGGCGCGCCGAAGATCAAGGACCCGACACCGGATACCAAGGTGCGCCTGCGCGGCCTGGCCAACCTTCCGCTCCTGGCGGGGGTGATCGTCGCCATCCTGCTATCGGCGGCTTGGAAGCCGGGCGTCAGCTTCTCCGTGTTCGGCGTCAGCCTGGAACTGCAGAACCTGGTGCGCGACGCCATGATCCTGGCGCTCGCCCTCGTTTCACTTGTCATTTCGCGCAAGGAATACCGCGAGGCCAATGGCTTCAACTGGGGTCCGATAGCAGAGGTGGCCAAATTGTTTGCCGGCATCTTCATCTGCATCGTGCCGGTCATCGCCATCCTCAGGGCAGGCCGTGAGGGTGCGCTGGCGCCGCTGGTGTCGCTTGTGAGTTCTTCCTCCGGCCAGCCCAACGATCTCGCCTATTTCTGGCTGACCGGGGCGCTGTCATCCTTCCTCGACAATGCGCCGACTTATCTGGTGTTCTTCGAGCTTGCCGGCGGTGACCCCCGGCACCTGATGATGGAGTTCGCTTCGACGCTTGCCGCGATCTCGGCCGGCGCCGTGTTCATGGGCGCCAACACCTATATCGGCAATGCGCCGAATTTCATGGTCTACGCCATCGCCCGACATCGCGGCGTGAAGATGCCGGGCTTTTTTGGCTATATGGCATGGTCGGGCCTGGTGCTAATCCCGACATTTTTGATAGCGGGTTTTCTGTTCTTCGGCTGATCAACCCACGCCGACATAACGGCGCACCGCTGACGGATCGGCGCGCAGTTCTTGGACATCGACCGTCTCGCGGTTGCGGCCGTTTTCGACGAAGGCAACGCGGTCGGCGACAGAAAGCACCGCATCGACCCGTTGTTCGACCAGGATGGTCGACACGCCCATGTCACGCAGCGTCGACACCGTCTCGCGGATCTTGGCGATCATCGACGGCATCAGCCCTTCGGTCGGCTCGTCGAGCAATAGCACCTGCGGTTCGAGGCAGAGTGCACGCGCCATCGCCAGCATCTGCTGTTCGCCGCCGGACAGTGTGCCGGAACGCTGCCGCAGCCGCTGGCGCAGCAATGGAAAGAGGTCGAGCACGTTTTCACGCGTCGCCTTGCCTTTGCCGCGCGCCATCAGGCCGATCTCGATGTTTTCCGCCACCGTCATTTCGGCGAACAGTCGCCTTCCCTGCGGCACATAGGCGACGCCGGCCTTGGGCACCTCATGCGCCGGCAGGCCGGTCAACTCCTTGCCATCGAGCCTGATCGAGCCGGCGCTCGAGGGGACCAGCCCCATGATGGCCTTGAGTGTCGTCGTCTTGCCGGCTCCATTGCGGCCGAACAGGCACAGCACCTCGCCTTTGTTCAGCACCAGGTCGAGGCCATAGAGTACCTGGACCTCGCCATAGAAGCAGTCGAGCCCCGAAATGGTGAGTGCTTGAGGCGTGGCCTCGGCCTGGTTTGCCTCGGTCATGGGGCAGTCCCCAAATAGGCTTCCTGCACCGCCGCGTTTTCGCGGATCGCTTCGGGCGTGCCTTCGGCGAGGATCTTGCCGGCATTGAAGACCGTGATGCGGTCGGCCAGTTGCATGACGACAGGCATGTTGTGCTCGATCAGAAGCACGGTGGCGTTCTTGGCGATCTCGCGCACCAGGGTGATGAAATTGTCGATCTCGCTGTCGGCCAGCCCTTGCGTCGGCTCGTCGAGGATCAGCAGGCGCGGCTTCAGCGCCAGGCCCATCGCCACTTCCAGCAGGCGCTGATGGCCGTAGGACAACTGCCCGGCCGGCATGTGGGCGCGATCGGCCAGGCCGGTGCGTTCGAGTGCGGTCATGACAGCGGCCTGTATCGCGCTCCTGGAATGGCTGCCATGCCGCAGCGTCAGTTGCGCGGGCAGCGCGACGTTGGCGTAGACGGACAGGTTGGCATAGACGCTGGTGAGCTGGAAGGTGTAGGCGATCCCCCTGCGGACCCTGACATAGGCAGGCAGATTGGTGATGTCGGCGCCGTCGAAGACGATCATGCCGGCAGACGGCTGGATGCGGCCGCTGACCAGGCTGACGAAGGTGGTCTTCCCCGCTCCATTGGGGCCGATCACGGCGCGGATTTCGCCCGGCATCAAGGAGAAATCCACACGGTCGACGGCACGCAGGCCGCCGAAGTCGCGAGAAAGGCCCTTGGTGGTCAAAAGCGGCATCATGGCAGCCACCCGAGCCAGCGCTGCCTAATGCTGCCCAGAATGCCTTTGGGGAAAAACAGCACAAGCAGGATCAGCGCGATGCCCACAATCAGCAGATAGGCGGAGGTGTAGCCGCTGGTGATATCGATGACATAGTACATGAACAGCGTGCCGATCAGCGGCCCGAGCGTTGTTGCAGCACCGCCCAGCAGCACCCACAGCAGCGGCAGGATCGAATACTGCACCGACGCGAAGCTCGATCCGACATAGCCGAACAGCAGCGCATAGGCGGCACCCGAGCCGGCGCAGATGATGCCGGAGATGACGACGGCGGCGAGCTTGTTGGAGAAAGTGTCGTATCCCAGCATCTTCGTCCGCTCTTCGTTCTCGCGGATGGCGACCAGCACGCGGCCATACCGGGAGCGGACGATGGCCAATGTGACGAGAAGCACGATCGAAAACAGCGCCAGCGCCGTCATGTAGCGAACGGTCGGATTGGTGAGCTCGAGCGACGTCGCGCCGAAGGTGAGCACACGGGCCGGCTGCGTCACGACCATGCCCTGGTCGCCGCCGGTCCACGTCGCGAAGTAGAGGATGAGGAGGTAGAACACTTGCGCGAACATCATGGTGACGATCATGAAGGCGACGCCCGTGGTGCGCAGCGCCAGCAGGCCGATCACGAGTGACACAACAACACCACAGGCAAGCCCGGCGGCGAACGCCGCTGGTACGCTCCAGCCGAGCTGGATGACTGCAAGGCCGGCGCCATAGAGCCCGGCGGCAAAGAACATGGCATGGCCGAGGCTGAGCAGGCCGACATAGCCGAACAGCATGTTGTAGCCCATGGCGAACACCGCCAGCACCATGATGCGGGCGAGCAGGCCGTGATAGTATTCCGGCAGCAGGAAGCTCAGCACGAAAAGCAGCCCGACGACGCCGAGATGCAGGGCATAGGCTTTTACCGGCGAAGCTTCGCTCATCGCGACCTCGTCCCGAACAAGCCTTGCGGACGGAACACCAGCACCATGGCGACCAGCAGCGTGGCGATGATCTTGGCCAGCGTCGGCGAGAAGAACATCGAGATGATGCCGTCGGAGAGACCGATCAGCACGGCGGCGACGACCGTGCCGCGCAGCGAGCCGAGGCCGCCGATGATGACGACGATGAAGGAGAGCAGCAGCGGGTCCTGCCCCATCAGATAATGCGCCTGGCTGATCGGCACGATCAGCACTGCGGCAATGGCCGCCAGCATGGCGCCAAGCGCGAAGACGCCGCCATAGACGCGGCCGACGGGGATGCCGAAGGCCTGCGCCGTCTCGCTGTCATACTGCGTGGCGCGCATGACGAGGCCGATCCTGGTGCGCGTCAGCACCAGCCATGTCGCGGTGAGCAGCAGCGCGGAGGCGGCGATGACAGACAGTTTGTAGCCGGAGTAGCCGAACCACGGCAAAAGGATACGGTAGCTGAACGGCGGCTCCACCGGCCGCGCCTCCGGACCGTAGAAGGTCAGCGCCAGCTGCTGGATGATGTAAAGCATGCCGATGGTGGCGACGATGGTGGCTTCCGGATTGTAGTTGAGCCGGCGCAGCACCAGCCGTTCGGCGACCAGCGCAATGGCGCCGACGATCAGCGGAGCAATCACAAGTGCGGCCAGGAAGCCGAGCGCGGGGTGGCCGCCAATGGCTGTGGTGATCGCCCAGGCGAGCACGGCGCCCAGCATGAAGAACTCACCATGCGCGACATTGACCACCCGCATGACGCCGAACACCAAGGACAGGCCGAGCGCGGTCAGCGCCAGCACGGCTGAGGTGACGAGGCCTTCGAGGGCGGCGAGGAGGAGGTGGGGACCGAAGTGCATGCTACACGCTCAGCGATAGCGCAATCGCGCCCCTGCGGGGGGTGAGGAGTGGTCCGCGCAGCGGACGGAAAGCCAATTGCTTGGCTTTCCGAACGACGAACGCCCGGAGCGACAGCGAAGGGCCGGGTCCGGCAGGACAGAGGGGGGCGGCCTGGCGCTCACGCTTGTGCTGGAGCAGCTCACAGCGCCTGCGTCGTGTAATCCCCTTCGGCCTCGTAAAGTCCGTCCTCGATCTTGGTCTTGTGCACGACCTTGAGCTTGCCGCCTTCGATCTTGGAGATGTTCTGGATGCCAAAGCACTGGTGGATCTTGCCGTTGAAGGTCTTCGGTCCCTGCGGATGTTCCGGACCTTCGGCGAATTCGGTCAGCGCCTCGGTCGCCTCGACCAGCTTGGCGCGGTCTTCCGGTCCCTTGTAGCCGGCGTCCTCCATCGCCTTCTTGACGACGTAGAGCGTTTCCCAGCAGCCGAACATGTGGGCGGCGGTGGAGACGTCCTTGGGGTCGCCGACGGCGGCGCCATTGTCGTCGATGCCGACAGCAGCGCGATAGGCCTTCTGCGCCTCGGAATCATCGGCCTGCGCATAGCGCGGCGAGCCTTCCCAGAAATGGCTGCCATCGAGGAATTCGAGGCCGGGGCTGTTGATGTCGGTGGCTTCGAGCGAATCGATGAAGCCGAACAGTTGCGGCCGGTTGGAGCCGTAGAGCTCACCAAGCTCCTTGACGAAGGTGATCTACCACGTCATGGTCGGCCCGGCCGTGCTCACCTTCGTCAAGGAGCTTGG
>NZ_RZRP01000364.1:0-6087 GCF_003997795.1 Mesorhizobium sp. M7A.F.Ca.US.005.03.2.1
CCGCGAGGGCAACCAACTGGTCGCCGAACTGGCATCGGATTTCGCCGATGGCTGGCGCGGCGAGCGCAGGGTCGACCAGGTGGTGGTCGAGCACGGTACGTTGCCGCTCGATGATCTCTATCTCTCGCTGAAGCCGCTGTCGAAGAACGGCGGTGCGGTCGACTACGAACGGCTGGTGAGCGGCGGCGACATCTTCCCCAAGCGCAATCCAGAAGGCGGCTTTGTACTGTTCCGCATCGGCGACGCGGTCGCCTCGCGCAACATCCATGCCGCCATCTACGACGGCATCAGGTTCGGCTTGCGGATCTGAAATTGGGCGTTGCGAGGATCGGTGGCGCGCGGCCGGACCTGCGTACGAGAGCCCATGTACTTCGGTCTGGCCGCGCGCTCGCACGTCATTGGCTCGTCGCCAGACAACGCACGATTCTGTGAGGGTGTGCCGCGTGGCGGCGTTCAAAACATTCTGGCGGTGGCCATGCACAGCACTGTCAGCACCAACAGCCCCCCGGCAATGCGCTCGCCTCTTGTCATCTTCGCGCGCAACTGCCTTTCCGTTGCCGCATCGGCACCGGCAAGCTGCCTGCTGGCTGAGCCCACCAGCGCGCCTTGCACGCCGGCGGCGATCAGGGCCGTCACGATGCCCAGCGCCAGCACCTTCTCCATCGAGCCGAAAACACCCTCGTGAAAGAAATACCAGAGCAGTATGCCGGTCAGGAAAACCAGGCCGGCAGCGCCCATTTGCGGCCGGAAGAACCGTTCCGCCCGGATGTCCGGGTCACGGCCGACCGCGATGGTCGTGCCCGCCCAGAATACGCCTGCCATGACATGAAGACCGATAACGACGATGTAGACATATTGCATGACCGGATTTCCTCATTAGCCCGCCATCTCTAGATGATTAGATATCGAATGGTTAGATGTCAATATATAAGTCGTGCCAGTTCCATCCGTGCATGACACCGTCTAGGGTCCTGCAATGACACCCTTTGACCGCCCGCCAGTCGGCATGAATCTCGGACGAACCGCCAAGCTGGTTGCCCAGGCCTTCGATGCTGCCCTGGTCGAGGCTGGAGGTACATTGCCGATCTGGCTCACGCTGCTATCGGTCAAGTCGAGCAACCTTGCCAACCAGCGCGAGCTTGCCGGCATGATCGGTATCCAGGGCGCGACGCTGACCCATCATCTCAACGCCATGGAGGCGCAGGGCCTGCTGATGCGCCGCCGCGACCCCGTCAACCGCCGGGTTCATCTGGTCGAATTGACCGAGGCCGGAGAAGCGATGTTCGAGACACTGCGCAAGGCCGCGCTCGTCTTCGACAAGCGGCTGCGAGTGGGATTGACCGACGAGCGTCTGGCGGAGTTCGCGCAGGTGCTGGCTGTGTTGCGGGGCAATGTCGGGGGATAGAACCCTGCGGACCAAGAATTTCCTTGGACTGGACTTCCCTCATCACATTTGTAACGTTCCATTGTCCGGCTGATCCTGGTGGGAAGAGGTCAGGCTCAACTCTTCCGCAAAATCTGTGCAAGAATACCGAAGCCGCTGGCTTCGGCAGCGAGAAGTCGCCGGAAAACCTAACAACGTTCGGGGGGACAAGTTGACCAAAGAAGATCTGTTCGTTCCGCGCCAGACCAACACGGCGCTTTACATCCAGCTATACGAGGCTGGATATCCGCTTGCCGATATCGCCCGGGTGCAGAAGGCGTATCGTGTGTGTTGCGCGATGTTCAACGGCCGTTATCGCAAGACGGGACGGCCTTTCATCTGCCATGCGGTGGGAGCTGCGTCGTCGGTCGCGCATTTCGACAAAAGCGTCGATCTTGTCCTCGCTGCTATGTTTCACGCCGCCTATGACGGAGGCCAGTATCCGGACGGCAAATCCAGCAGGCGAACCGATGCTCACCGCAAGTGGCTGGAGCAAAAAATCGGTCCTCGCGTCGAGGGTCTTGTCGCTCGCGTGGTCGGACTGAAATTCGACACGGGAGATCCCGAGCGCATTGTGGACAAAGGTGTGCCTGCCGGCGACGAGGACATTCTGTTCCTGGCGCTTGCCCATGAGGTCGATGACCTGGCGGACGGCGGACTGGCGTTTGCGCCCAAATACGGCCAGTCGATTCGTTCGAGGGTTGCTGCCTGCGCCACTCTGGCCAGGAATCTGGGCCACGAAAATCTTGCCGCCACCATCGAAGGTTACGGCGCCCGCTACGAGACGATGGCGTGGGCTGCTCCCCTCCAGGAGACGAAGCTGGTGGGCTTTCAGATGACGCCTAATTTGCGCACATACATCAAATTGCGTCGGCACAAGCTGCGCGGGGAGTCGATCGAGGTGCTTTGACGCCTTGCCGGCCATGCGACAGCATCGGGTACCGATGCACATCCGCTGAAGAACTTGCCGTCCTTACCGGTTCAGTCGTCGTAGCCCTGGATTGCCCCAAAGGCGTAACGGCGCAGCTTCAGCGCGGCGATCAAATTGGTCAGCTTCGTCTTGCCGTCGAAGCCGTCCTGAAACATCTCGTCATGCATCAGCAGGATCAGCTTGCCGGGCTTGACGAAGCGCCCATAGCCGAACAGATGATCGATCTCGCTGACCAGATGGTCGACGCTCTGCACCGGCTCGCCGTTGTCCTTGTGCACCCATTCATGGTCCCAGCCGTAGAGATAGAAGCCTGAGGCCGCGACAAATTCGTAGTCGGGCTCTTCATGCCCCTCCTGGGCGAGGCCAAGCGAAGTGTCGTTCTTCGACATGGAGGGCAGCCTGAACACGTCGCGCCCCGGCAGCCTTGCATGCACCACGGGCTTCAAGCCGAGAACCGCGTTTGCCCGTACCATGTCGGCGACGACACCCTCGGTGTCGCCGTAGAAATGCCGGTAGTGATTGTAGGCATGGCTGTAGCTGTGGTTGCCGAGCGTCACCAGAGGAAGCTGCTTGGCGCGCTGGACGAGCGCTCTGTTGGCAGCGCTCGCCTGTGCGTGCATGCCGACCATGAATAGGGTTGCAGGAACCTGCTCGGCCTCCAGCACGTCGAGGATGTTGCTTGTGCCGTTCAGCGGCCCATCGTCGAAGGTAAGATAGATGGTGCGATCGGCGCCCTGGGCGGGGGCCGCAAAGATCAGCAGTGCCGCAAGGGCAAACCGAAACGGTGTCATCAGCCCCGATATCCCTGTTGCGATCACGACAAGGCGGCCATCTTCACACGCGGTTGTCAAGGCAGCCCGGCCGTACCTATGCCAGGCTTCCTTGCAGCACCGTCAGCTTCGCCTTCTTCGGCATGCGGGCGGTCAGCCACTCCAGCGCCTTGTCGTGCGGCATCGGGAAGGCGATGGAGTAGCCCTGCACCTGGTCGCAGCCGATCGCCATCAGCGAATCGAGCTCGGCCTCGGTTTCGGCACCCTCCGCGACGATCGAGATGCCGAGGCCACGCGCCAGCTCGGTGATGGCGCGCACGATCTTCGAGTTGTCGCCATTCTCATGGATGTTCTGAACGAAGCGGCGATCGATCTTCAGCCGATCGATCTCGTTCGGGTTGACATGGCTGAGCGAAGCATAGCCGGTGCCGAAATCATCGAGTTCGAGATGGACGCCGGCTGCCCTGATGTGGCGCAGCTTGGCGGCGATGCCTGTCTTTTCGTCGTCGAGGATGACGGATTCGACGATTTCCAGCGACAGTTTTTGCGGCGGCAGCCCAGCCTTTTCCAGCGTCTCGAACAAGAACGCATCGAAATCGTGCTCGCGCAGCTCGGTGCCGGAAACATTGACGGCAAGCCGTCCGAAGGCAATGCCGGCGCGATTCCATTTGGCCGCCTCGTTGATCGCCTTGGTGATGACGATGCGGCCGATCTCGGGCATGAAGCCGCATTTCTCGGCGACCGGGATGAATTCGCCGGGCGGGATCATGCCGCGCTCCGCATGGTTCCAGCGCACCAGCGCCTCGATGCCGCTGATCGTGCCGTTGGTCAGCGAGACCTGCGGCTGGAAATAGACCTGGAACGCCCGCTCCGCGATGGCGACCTTGATGTCGTGCTCGAGCTGCTTGCGATAATCGAGTTCGCGGCGCAGTTCCTCGGAGAAGAAGGAGAAGTTGCCACCGCCAAGCTTCTTGGCGGAATAAAGCGCCAGGTCGGCATGGACCAGCAAATCCCCAGCATTGTCGGCGTCGATCGGATAGACCGCGATGCCGGCGCTGGCGCCTGGGAGAATGGTCGTGCCCTGGAAGACGATCGGCTCGTTGATGTGCGCCAGGATGCGCCGCGCCAGCATGTTGATGTCTTCGGTGCCGCCGGCGCCGCCGAGGATCATGACGAACTCGTCGCCGCCCAGGCGCACGCACAGATCCGACGCCCGGCAGGAATCGCGCATGCGCTGTGCCGTGACGACCAGCACATAGTCGCCGGCGGCGTGGCCGAGCGTATCGTTGATCTGCTTGAATCGGTCGAGATCGAGCTGGACGACGGCAAGGCGTTCGCGACGCCGGTGCGTGCCCTTGATCAGCGTGTCGAAATGATCGGTCAGGAACGTGCGGTTGTGCAGGCCGGTGAGGCCGTCATGAACCGCGATGAAGGCCATGGAATTGCGCGCGTCGATCAGTTCATGCGTCTTGCGCAGGATGGCGTTCGACATCGGCCTGAAGATGAAGAGCGCCACCAGTATGATGACGCCGATTGTGGCGTAGAACAGCGTGCGATGGAGAGCGAGCAGCTTCTCGGAGCGGTCGTCGGCGTCGGCAGTGATGCGCTGGCCGAGCGCGGCATAACCCGACAAGGTCGCATTGGCGACTGAGGCGTCGAGATTGACGCGTTCGCCGCCGCCCTTGTAACCGCCATTGCCGCTGAATTGCGATTCATAGGCCGAGATCAGGCGGTCGCCATTGGCGATCAGCCCGACGGAGAAATAGTCGAGGTGGAAGGGCTTGGCGAAGAGGACGCTTTCGATCGACTTCGGGTCGAGCTTGGCCGGCGATTGCGGATCGGCTCCTGTCTGATCGAGCAGCAGGTCGTAGTTGGTCTCGAACTCCGCCGTTGCCTGCTTGAGCGCGCTGACCAGCGCCGGTTGCTTGTCGCGTGAACCGGCACCCGTTGCACTGGCAAGGAAGACGATGCGCTGCGACAGTGTCTTTTGTGTGCTGACGATGTCGAGCAAGGTGTGATTGTGCTGTTGGGTGGCCATCATCTGCTGCAGCAGTATGAAGGAGGCGATCACCATGGCCGCAATGATCAGCAGGGCCAGCCAATAGCCAGCCTTGATCAGCAGTATGAGCTTGCCTGAAACGGTTTGCACCGGCTGCTGCGACATTTTCGGGGGCGGCCCTCTCGCCTAAGGATTCTTGCCTAGGGATTCTTGTATGAGCACCATTGAACTGCAAACGTTAACAGGACTGGAAATCGACGGCTGTCCGGCAAGGGGCGGCCGTGGAAAGATCGCGGAATGGTTATCGGCTCGTTTAGCACCGTACCGGCATTTGAGCGGTCATCGGCCAGAACCTTTGTCGTGGCGTCGTTCCTCGGCCGCGTGATGATCGACATCGGGGCCGCATCGTGCTGCTTGCCACCGATCCGGTCGTTTTTGCGATGGATTTTTCGCGCGGACGAGACGACAGTCGGCCCACATCAAACGAGGCTAGGTCATGACCGCAGCATTCCTCTCCCACATCGACAGCGAGCTCGCGGGGCTCAAATCGGCAGGCCTCTACAAGTCGGAGCGGGTGATCACTTCGACGCAGTCGGCCGAGATCGAGGTCGGCGGCGACAAGGTGTTGAATTTCTGTGCCAACAACTATCTCGGCCTCGCCGATAGCGCCGATTTGCGCAATGCTGCCAAGCAGGCGCTCGACCGCTATGGCTACGGCATGGCATCGGTGCGCTTCATCTGCGGCACGCAGGAAGAGCACAAGCAGCTCGAATCGACGATTTCCTCCTTCCTCGGCATGGAAGACACCATCCTTTACGGCTCCTGCTTCGATGCCAATGGCGGCCTGTTCGAGACGCTGCTGGGCGAGGAAGACGCCATTATTTCGGATGCCTTGAATCATGCCTCGATCATCGATGGTGTGCGGCTGTCGAAGGCCAAACGTTTCCGCTACGCCAACAACGAC
>NZ_RZRP01000365.1:0-6085 GCF_003997795.1 Mesorhizobium sp. M7A.F.Ca.US.005.03.2.1
GTCTGCGTCCAGTGCGTCTTCCCCGAGGCCGACAGCGGATCGTCGGGATGGATCGTCCAGGTCTCGCGGGCGATGCTGCCATTGGCGAGGCGATGGGCGAGATCACGCACCTCGCCGAAATCGTCAACAATGGAAAGCGTCACCATTCCGGTCTTCTCATCACGATCGACATGGCGCTCTGAATTGGCGGCGCGGATCGTCTCTGTTGCCCAGGGGGTGGCACCTTCCGGCTCGGCGAACGTCACTTCGTCGCCTGTCGCCAGCGGCCGCAGCGGCAAATTGAGCGTCGCCGTCGACAAGGTGAGCTGGACCGGCTCCGGCGACGGCCAGATGGCAGGCCAATAGGCGTTCGAAACGGCAACACGCAGCCGGTGGCCGGCCGGCACGCGATAGGCGCATTGATCGAGCACGACGCGCACCGAGACGGTTTCGCCCGGCACCAGCGCCTCGGGGAATTCGTGCGAATTGCGGTGCGTCAGATTGAGCACGCCATAGGAGATCAACTCCGAGGCGCCGTCGGGATGCACATCGCAAAGCCGGACCGCGATGTTGGCCTGCGGACGATCAGAGGATAGCCGCAGCTCGACCTCCGGCGCTCCGACGATGTCGATCGGCTCGCTGAGTTCCGGCTGGTCGAAACACACCGACAGCGCATCGTCGGGGCGCTGGTCGCCGGGCAGTTCGGGGCCGAAGGTGAAGGGAAAATACTCGCCGCCGGCCAGGCCGCAGCTTTGCGGAGAGGCGATGATGGCGGGTTTTTCCGTTGAGGGGATCAGATCGACTGTTTGCATCTTGATGGTTGGCGAGGGCCATTCCTGCTCCGCCACCCAACGGCCGGGACGCTCGGGGTGCCAGCGCGCCGGACGCACGCTGTCCATGACATAGGCGCGGTAGGCCGGGTCGGCCTCGACGCCGGTGTCGACACCCTTCAGCCAGCGGTCCCACCAGCGCAAGGCCTCCTGCAGGAAGCCGATGGCAGGCTTGGGCCCGGCGTAGTGCGGGTATTTGTGGATCCATGGCCCGACGATGCCCTTGACCGGGGCTTGGATGTTGGTCGCCAGATGCGAGACGGTGTTGCGGTAGCCGTCATGCCAGCCGCCGATCGACAGCACGGCGGCTTTGACGGCGGAAAAATCCTCGCAGATCGAGCCGCGCTTCCAGTAGGCATCACGGTGCTGGTGTTTCAGCCACAGCGGCGCCAGGAAGGATTGGTTCTCCAGCCGGGTCAGCCACAGATCGCGCCACCGGTTGTCGCCGGCCAAAAGCGGATCCGGCGGCCGCGACGAGTAGGACAGCATGGTCGAGGCCCAGCCGAAATTCTCGATCAGCAGGCAGCCGCCCTTGTAGTGGATGTCGTCGGCATAGCGGTCGACGGTCGAGCACAGGCTGATCACCGCTTTCAGCGCCGGCGGCCGCTTGGCCGCCACCTGCAGGCAGTTGAAGCCGCCCCAGGAAATGCCCATCATGCCGACATTGCCGTTGCACCAGGGCTGGCTTGCCGCCCAGGCGATGACGTCGCAGGCGTCCTGCAATTCCTGCTCGGAATATTCGTCGTCCATCAGCCCTTCGGAATCGCCATTGCCGCGCATGTCGACGCGGATCGAAGCATAGCCGTGGCCGGCGAAATAAGGATGCGTCAGCTGATCGCGAAAGATGGTGCCGTCGCGCTTGCGGTAGGGCAGATGCTCTAGGATGACAGGCACCGGATCGTCGCCCGCATCCTCCGGCATCCACACCCGCGCCGACAGGCGGCAGCCATCCGGCATGACGATGCCCATATCCGGGAATTCGACGATTTTGCGGGCAAATTCGGTGACGGTTTTCATGGCATGCTCCAGGATCGCCAGATGATGGAACCTGCCGTGCCGCGTCGTGGGCCAGCCAACGAATTCGGCTGGTCAATCCGCGTCAGTTCAGCGGGATATCGTTATCGTCCTTGTTCGCCTGATAGATGTTGGACAATTCATCGTAGCGCGCCGAAATCGCGCCGATACGGGTCTCCAGCCGTCGCCGCTCTGCCTCGGGCAACGCTCGCACCAGCCTGCGGATAGAAAAGCTCTTCCAGTAGGCATTCTCGGCATTGTAGCCGCCGGGATCGAGGGTGAAGACCTCTTTCAGGATCTTCAGGTCGTGCGGGATGGCGAAGCTGTCGCGCGAATCCTCGTGGCTGAACAGATAGTAGAAATTATCGAAGCCGGTCCAGGTGATCGCCGACAGGCACAGCGAGCAGGGTTCGTGCGTGGCGATGAAGATGGCGTCTTTCGTATCGACGCGCTCAGCCCTGGGCATTTCGTAGAAACGCTTCAGGCAGTGTACCTCGCCATGCCAGAGCGGGTTTTCCATCTCGTTGTTGGTTTCAGCCAGCACCAGCGAACGGTCGTCCTTGCGCAGGATCGCCGCGCCGAACAGCTTGTTGCCATAGGTAACGCCCTCGGCCGTCTTCGGCACGATGTCGTGCTCGATCACATCGAGCAGGCGGTCGATCAGTGAAATATCGGTCACAGGAGGCTCTCGTTGGGCAAGTGGATCTCGTAGGCGTGCGAGAAATGGAACTCTTCGAGATTGGAGCCATCGCCGCCACGGTCGACGATCAGGAAGTCCTGAGCCTCGCCGAGCGGCGTCAGCACGCCATGCCAGAGATTGCGCCGGTAATTGATACCTTGTCCGGGTGCGGTGATGAAGGCATGCGGCTCGCCCGGCCCCTGCTCCCCGTCATGGCAGACGACGACCAGGAAGGGGCGCGGCGAGAGCGGGATGAAGGCCTGGCTGCCGAAGGGATGGCGCTCGACCATGCTCAATTTCAGGGGCAATTCGTAGGGCGTGCCGCGCACCATCGAGATCAGCACGCGGGCGTTCGGACCGGTTGCTTCGGCGGTAGCCAGATCATGATAGCGCTCGGCCCTGCCGCCATTGATCGGGTAGTGGTTGTCGCCGCCCATGTCGATGACATCGCCGAAGGGGGCAAAGCCCTCGCGGGTCAGCGGCCGCGCGACGATACGGGTCACAGCGCGCGCCTTGCGATGCCGGCGCCGCCGAGCTTGGCGTGCCGGTTGACGTCCTTGTAGAGCAGATAGCGGAATTTACCCGGGCCACCGGCATAGCAGGCCTGCGGGCAGAAGGCGCGCAGCCACATATAGTCGCCGGCCTCGACCTCGACCCAGTCCTGGTTGAGGCGGTAGACGGCCTTACCCTCCAGCACATAGAGACCGTGCTCCATGACATGGGTCTCGGCGAAGGGAATGACCGCGCCGGGTTCCAGCGTGACAATGGTCATGTGCATGTCGTGGCGCAAATCTGCCGGATCGACGAACCGCGTCGTCGCCCAGCGGCCTTCGGTGCCGGGCATCGGCGTTGGCGCGATCTCCTGCTCATTGGTGAAGAAGGCTTCCGGCACATCGAGACCGTCGACCACCTCGTAAGCCTTGCGAATCCAGTGGAAGCGCACGGCGGCCCTGCTTTCGTTGCGAACCGTCCAGCCGCTGGCCGGCGGCAGGAAGGCAAAGCCGCCGGGCCGCAACACATGCGTCTTGCCGGCAAGCAGAACCGTCAGTTCGCCTTCGACCACGAACAGAGCGCCTTCGGCGCCGGCATCGGGTTCCGGCCGATCGCTGCCGCCGCCGGGCGCGACCTCGACAATGTATTGCGAGAACGTCTCGGCAAAACCCGATAGCGGTCGCGACAAGATCCAGACGCGGGTTTCGTCCCAGAACGGCAACGCACTGGTCACGATGTCCTGCATCACACCCCGGGGAATGACGGCATAGGCCTCGGTGAAGACGGCGCGGCCGGTCAGAAGCTCGTTCTGGCCGGAATGGCCGCCATGTGGCGCGTAATAGGTTCGCTCGGGCATCCTGATCGTATCCATGGTTTCAAACCTATTGCGGAAGCATGTCCTTGAGGCGGAGCAGCGCGATGCGCTCGACCTGTTTGCAGGCGGTCTCGAATTCGACGCCGCGGCTGTTGCCGATGCGCGCCTCGAACTCCGCCAGGATTTCCTCCTTCGTCTTGCCCTTCACCGCGATGATGAAAGGGAAGCCGAAGGTGGTGACGTAGGCGGCGTTGAGCTTGGAAAACAGTTCGCGCTCCTTGTCGGTCAGCGCGTCGAGGCCGGCCGAGGCCTGTTCCCTGGTCGATTCCGCCGTCAGCCGTTTGGCCTTGGCCAGCTTGCCGGCAAGGTCGGGATGGGCGTTGAGCACCGAAAGCCGTTCGGTTTCGCTGGCGGAGCGGAAGATACGGCAAAGCGCATTGTGCAGGCCGCCCGAAGTGTCATGCGCCGGGCCTAGTTCCAGTTCGTAGGCGCGTTCGGCGATCCAGGGCGAATGCTCGAACACGCCGCCGAAAGTGTGGACGAAGGTCTCGAATTCCATCTTCGATGGACGGAGTGCCGCCGGTTGATAAGGATTGACCTCTTGCCAGTGCTTGGCGATGTCGATGCGCCTCGCCAGCCAGACCTTGTCGTGCGACTTCACATAGTCGACGAAGCGCTTCAGCGCCGCCACCCGGCCCGGCCGCCCGACGAGGCGGCAGTGCAGGCCGATGTTCATCATGCGTGGCCGGCCGGCCTTGCCCTCGGCATAGAGCGTATCGAAGCTGTCCTTCAAATAGGCAAAGAACTGGTCGCCCGAGTTGAAACCTTGCGGCGTGGCGAACCGCATGTCGTTGGCGTCGAGCGTATAGGGGATGATGAGTTGCGCGCCGCCCTCATGCTCGAACCAGTACGGCAGCTCGTCGTCATAGGTGTCCGACACATAGTCGAAGCCGCCTTCTTCCGCCACAATCCGCACCGTGTTGATCGATGTGCGACCCGTATACCAGCCGGTCGGGCGCGCGCCGGTCACTTCGTAGTGCAGCTTGATCGCCGCCTCGAGGTCGCGGCGCTCATCCTCGGCGCTGTGGTCGCGGTAGTCGATCCATCTTAAGCCGTGCGAAGCGATCTCCCAGCCGGCGTCATGCATGGCCGCTACCTGATCCGGCGAACGGGCGAGCGCTGTGGCGACGCCGTAGCAGGTGATCGGCACTTGCGACTCGGTGAACAGCCGGAGCAGCCGCCAGAAGCCGGCGCGGGCGCCGTATTCGTAGATGGATTCCATGTTCCAGTGGCGTTGACCCACCCAGGGTGCCGCGCCGACGATTTCCGACAGGAAGGCTTCGGACGCCTTGTCGCCATGCAACACGCAGTTTTCGCCACCTTCCTCGTAATTGACGACGAACTGCACGGCGACATGTGCACCGCCAGGCCATTTCGGGTCCGGCGGATTGGCTCCGTAGCCACGCATGTCTCTGCTGTAACGCATCGTCCCTCCCGCCGGGCACGGCCCGAAGTATGATCAGAATATCGAAAGGGTGCTTCTCGCATTCCCCCGAAAATTTTTGAAAGTGTTTTTGTCGCACTCCGCTCGACCGGGACTTATGCATCGCCTTTAATTGGCGCACAATTCACTGTTGATACTTGACCGTACCGGGCCAATTCGCTCGTACCGGAAATGGGAGGCGGCCAATGGCAGAAACGTCGAAAGCCGACGGCGGGCGTCTGACGACCCATGTTCTCGACACGGCGACCGGCAAGCCGGCGGCGGGACTGTCGATCGCGCTCTATCACCTCGAGGGCAAGGCGCGGACACATCTGAAGACCGTTCTCACCAATGCCGACGGCCGTTGCGACAAGCCGCTGCTCGCCGGCGCGGAATTCCGCACCGGCGAATACGAACTGGTCTTCGCCGCCGGCGACTATTTGCGCCAGCAGGGGTTGAGCCTGCCGAAACCGGCCTTTCTCGATGTGATACCGATCCGCTTCGGCATGGCCGAGCCTGTGCATTATCATGTGCCACTGCTGGTCTCGCCCTACGGTTACTCGACCTACAGGGGGAGCTGAGGCATGACGAAAATTAGCATCCGCAACGAAATCCGCTTCATTCTCAATGGCAGGGATGTGGCGCTTTCGTCGGTGGCACCCGACGCGACCTTGCTCGACTGGCTGCGGCTCGACCGTTCGCTGCGCGGCACCAAGGAAGGGTGTGCCGAGGGAGACTGCGGTGCCTGCACCGTGCTGGTCGGCAAGCTGTCGGAGGGCGGCTTGGTCTATGAA
>NZ_RZRP01000366.1:0-6022 GCF_003997795.1 Mesorhizobium sp. M7A.F.Ca.US.005.03.2.1
GTTTCATGCCGCCGGGCAAACCTGGCATGCCGCTGGGCAGGCCACCGCCGCCGGGAAGGCCTTTCATGCCGCCGCCTAGGCCGGCTGCCTGCGCCTGCTTCTGCAAGGCTTCGAGCTGCTTGGGGTCCATCTTCGACAGGTCCGGCATGCCGCCGCCCATCATGCCACCCATACCGCCGGGCATCATGCCGCCGAGGCCCATCTTGGAGGCGAGGCCGCCCATCATGCCGCGCATCAGGCCGCCGCCTTTGCCCTTGCCGCCCATCGCCTTCATCATGTCGGCCATGCCGCGATGCATTTTGAGCAGCTTGTTGATTTCGGCCGCGTCGGTGCCGGAACCGGCAGCGATGCGCTTCTTGCGCGAATGCTTGAGCAAATCGGGATTGGCGCGCTCTGCCTTGGTCATCGACGAGATGATGGCGAGCTGGCGGCCGAACATCTTGTCGTCGAGACCGGCGGCGGCCATCTGGTCCTTCATCTTGCCCATGCCGGGCATCATGCCCATGATGCCGCCCATGCCGCCCATCTTCGACATCTGCTGAAGCTGGCCGGCGAGATCGTTCAGGTCGAACTTGCCCGACTGCATCTTCTTGGCCATCGCCGCCGCCTGTTCGGCGTCGATGTTCTCGGCGGCCTTTTCGACGAGCGAGACAATGTCGCCCATGCCGAGGATGCGGTCAGCGATGCGCTTGGGGTGGAATTCCTCCAGCCCGTCCATCTTTTCGCCGGTGCCGATCAGCTTGATCGGCTTGCCGGTGACGGCGCGCATCGAAAGGGCAGCACCGCCACGGCCGTCGCCGTCCATGCGGGTCAGCACGAGACCGGTGATGCCGACGCGCTCGTCGAAGCTCTTGGCCAGGTTGACGGCGTCCTGGCCGGTCAGCGAATCGGCGACCAGCAGGATTTCGTGCGGGCTCGATACCTTCTTGATGTCGGCCATCTCGACCATCAGCGGCTCGTCGATATGGGTGCGGCCGGCGGTGTCGAGGATGACGACGTCGTGGCCGCCGAGCTTGGCCGCCTGCACGGCGCGGCGCGCGATGTCGACCGGCGACTGGCCGTCGATGATCGGCAGCGTGGCGACCTTGACCTGTTCGCCGAGCTGGCGAAGCTGCTCCTGCGCGGCGGGGCGCCGCGTGTCGAGCGAGGCCATCAGGACCTTCTTGTTCTGACGCTCGGAAAGACGCTTGGCGATCTTGGCCGAAGTGGTCGTCTTGCCGGAACCCTGCAGGCCGACCATCATGATGACGACCGGCGCCGGGGCATTGAGATCGATGGCGACGCCTTCAGCGCCGAGCATGTCGACCAGTTCGTCATGAACGATCTTGACGACCATCTGGCCGGGCTTGATCGACTTGACCACGGCAGCGCCGACGGCCTTCTCGCGCACCTTGTCGGTGAAGGAGCGCACCACTTCCAGCGCCACGTCGGCTTCGAGCAGCGCACGGCGCACCTCGCGCAGCGCCGCCGAGACATCAGCCTCCGACAGCGCGCCGCGGCCGGTCAGGCCGTTCAGGATCGAACCAAGACGTTCCTGTAGCGATTCAAACATTCGTTTTCCTTTTCCCTGGCACCCGGATGGTGCCCGAGAGGTAATGCGTTCGCGCCCAGTGTCCAACCAAAAGTCCAAGCAAAAGCCAAAACCAAAAAGCACCCGGGGGCGCTCAGCGCTGCCGGGTGTTGGCCTCCAGGATCGATTTACAGCACTTCACCTCAAAGAGGTTTCGGCGTCCTGGTCGGCTTGCTCGGAGGGATACTCGTCGCGGAATTCGGGGCGTGTAGACAGGAAATCTGCGCAAGAGTCAAGACAAGGGCCGGGTAGCGTCATTCCCGGACCCGCATTCAGGCCGTGCTCGTGCGGTCCGGAAGCTCGGCGGCGACCTTGAGCGGCGAGCGCGGATGCAAAAGCAGCCCGATGGTCAGCAGGCTGCAGGCGATGCCGATGAAGGCGATGAGAACCGCATCCGACGTTGCCCAGCCCGGTCCCTCGAGCGGCCTGGCGTTGAACAGGGCGAAGGAATTGTAGCTTTCCTGATGCGAGATCAGCAGGAAGCCGGTCAGGTTGTTGCCGAGATGAGCACCCAGCGCGGCGCCGAGATTGCCTGTTGCGTAAACGACAAGCGTCAGCAGCAACGCGAAAGCGGCGATCGACGCCAGCACACAGGCGTTGATGGCTGGCGACGAACTCGCACTCCAATGCAGCGAGGTGAACAGCAGGGCCGGCAGCAGCGCCCAGATGAACGGGCTCTTGAACCGGCTGGCGAGACCGCGCAGCAGGTAGCCGCGAAACAGCAACTCTTCCGACGAGGTCTGCAACAGAGTGAGCGCGGCGATCGGGATCGCAAACAGCAGCCAGGACGACAGGCTGATCGGGCCGCGCGCGATCTGCGGCTGCAAGAGATAGAGCAGGATTTCGGAGATCAACGAGGTGATCAGCACCGCGATCAGCCCCTTGAGGAAGCCGGACCACGAAACACGCCGGCTGTTGCCGAGCAGCGCCGACAGCTTCTCGCCATGCACCCAGCGCATCGCGACCCACAGGCCGATCCAGATGCCGGCGAACGAGACGAGCGCGGCGAGGATGCCGATGGGCGAGGCGAGGAAACCCTGCATGCCGGATGATGGGGCCGCCTGCCGGGCGAAGAAGGCATAGGTGCCGCCGACCAGCACGGCCACGGTGGTTGCTGCCCAAAAAAGGACAACGATCCCCGTTCCGAGCAACAGGCGCGGCAAGGTCGTCCTGGCGTTCGGCGAATGCCTGTAGCGCTCGAAGGCGGCCGGATCGATGGTCACGCGGGCTCCTTTGCCAAAGTCATCGCCTATTGACTAATCGATGGCCCGGAAAATCGGAATCGTTTTCCGCAAAGCACAACCCTCAAAGCAGCGTCGGCGCAGAAGAGGCGGCGCTGCGGTGCCGCCTGCCGGCGGCCGCTGCTGTGGCAGCGGCCGCTTATGCCAATTGTCGTCAGCGCACGACGTACATGATGCGCCGGGTCTGCGGATCGATCAGCGCCCGCTGGCCGTTCACATAGACATAGCGGTAATTGTAGTCCGGAATCTCGCGCAGCTCGACGGTGTCGGGCAGGGTCGCGCCGGTGACCACTTCGCCTTCCAGATAGATGGGATCGAGGCGATGCGTGTCGACATAGGTGCGGACTTCAGCCGGGGGCGGCGGGAAGTCATCGACGACCGGATCGCTGGCGATGATCGCGCCGGTATAATCGGTCGAGTAGTTGCCGATGTCCTCCGGCGGCGAGACGACAGCAACGCTGGCGCGCCGTTGCGTCAGCACCACCCGGCTGCCGCCTATATCGGCCGTCACATAGTCGGAATAGACCCAGCCCTGGCCGCCGGCCTCGGCTATGGTGCACCATTTGCTGTTTTCGATGCAGCCATTGAGCGTTGCCGACTGACCGGCGGCGAGCACGCCGATGACAGGGTATTGCGGGCCGGGTCCGGCGCGAACGTTAAGGTCGGTGACGGCTGAGACGGCGGTGTCGGCAAACGCGGCGCCCGACATCACGGTCAGCATTCCGGCGACCGCCGGAAACAACAGGGATTTCATGGTTTCTCTCCGTTTTCATGGTCCCTCGCCAGCGAAAACGGGGCAGCAGCTCATGCGTTCCCGCTAAAGCGCCTGTGCCAACTCACGATTTGTTCCCTGTTCTCCAGGCAAATCGGTCAGAAGTTCGTGAACGAAGTCCAATTTCCGCGCCGTGACGTCCGAAATGACAAAGGGATAGAGGTCCGGCAGGCCCATGCAGCGGTTGATCGAATTGGAGGCTTCCGACAGCACCAGCCAGCGGGCAAGGATCTTTTCGAAAGACTCGGGCGCGGTCGGCGGCTCCGAGGGTGCGGCCTGCAATTCGCCGCCGGTGTCGCCGCGCGGCAAGTCGTTGGCCTCCACCGTCTCCAGCCGGCCGAGCGGAAAGTTCAGTGCGTGCACCATTTCCAGCGTGTCGGTGATGTGCAGGTGGTGAGCCCAGGTCTCGGCCCAGTCCTCCCATGGATGCGAGGTCGCATAGGCCGAGATGTGGCCTTGCTGCCAGTCGGGCGGCGCACCATTGGCATAATAGGCCTTCAGCGCCTGTTCGTAATCGGCGCGGTCATCGCCGAACAGTGCGCGGAAAGCTTCGAGCCGGTGCGGATCGTCGCGGATCAGGCGGTCCCAATAATAGTGCCCAAGCTCATGACGGAAATGACCGAGCAAGGTGCGGTAGTTCTCGCCCATCTCGACGCGGCGCTTTTCGCGCTCGGCCGAATCCGCCTCGGCGACGTTGAGCGTGATCAGGCCATTGTCGTGGCCGGTCAGGATCCGCTCGCCGCCGGGGCCGCCGCCGATCGGATCGGCGAGGAAGTCGAAGGCCAGCCCGATCTCGTCGGCGGGGTTCTGCTTGGGCGCCACCGGCAGCCCGAAGGCCAGCAGCGAATAGATGGCGCGCTTCTTCGCCGCTTCGACACGGATCCAGCGGCGGCGGTTGCCGTCGACGGAGAGATCCGGGATCAACTGGTTGAGCGCACAGGCGCGGCAAAAGGCGTGTCCGGGCTCGGCCATCCAGTTGCAGGCGCATTCATCGGCGTTGGTGCACTGGAAGATGC
Source organism: Mesorhizobium sp. M7A.F.Ca.US.005.03.2.1 (assembly GCF_003997795.1). Taxonomy (NCBI): domain Bacteria; kingdom Pseudomonadati; phylum Pseudomonadota; class Alphaproteobacteria; order Hyphomicrobiales; family Phyllobacteriaceae; genus Mesorhizobium; species Mesorhizobium sp. M7A.F.Ca.US.005.03.2.1. Next base: position 4,600 of record NZ_RZRP01000366.1, read on the forward strand.
CGTCGGCGCTCGCCAGCGCGAAACAGGCGTGCTCGGGATCGTAGAGCACGGGGTTCCCGCAGTTCAGGCACTGGGCGTTCTCGAAATAGATGCGATGGCCGCAATGGGGGCAGTCGAAGAGTTTCATGTCGGTCTCAATTCACCGGAGGTGACATAGATGTTCACGGCGGCCCGTGCCCAACGCGAACAGCCGCGCGGCGTTCCACATTTTCCTGAAGCTATTTGGCCGCAAGCTGGGCGACAACCTGTCTTGCCACCGCTTCGCCCGACAGCCGTGCGCCGCCGCAGGTCTGCATTAGCGGGCCGGCCAAGTGCTCGCCGGCGAAGAAGATCTTGTCGGCCACCGGCTGCATGAGCGCGGCGCGCGCCAGGGAACGGCCAGGGCGGGCGGCGGCGTAGGCGCCGCGCACGAAGCGCTCGCCGCCCCAATTGGTCATCATGGCGCGTCCGACATGCTTGCGCGTATCGCCACCGAAGATGCCGCACAGCCGGTCGACGACGAAGTCGATGCCGGCCGCCTCGCCGGCCGCCGACATTTCCCAGGCGAAATCGCCGCCGACGAACCCGACCATCAGGTCAAGGTCGAACGGGAAGCACAGGAAATAGATGTCGTGCCTGGCCATCCGTTCGATCAGCAGGTCGTCGAAAGGCTGCAGCCCGAGCCTTGTGCCCGATATTTCGACCGGCAATTTGGTCAGCATGCCCATCGGCAGGTCGAAGAAGGCGCCAAAATGGGTGTCGGGCAGGGCCGGCGAGAACGCGATCTCCTCGAAGGCGAGCACCGCCGGCGAAGCGGTCACGATCACCGCTTTGGCGCGGACGGTGCCGCGATCGGTGACGCAGGCGACGCCGGGCACGTCCCACAGGATCTTGCGTACCGGCGTCGACAGTTCGACCGGCACGCCGGCGCCGAAACGCGCCACCAGCGCGCCAAGGCCCTCCTTGCTGAAGTAGTTCGGGTCGAGATCGGCGGCGGCCTGGAAGTCCAGGATCGAGATTTCGTCCTCGTCGGCGCCGAAATCCATCGGCCCGGCGAAGGTGGCGGCGGCGCGCGGCGCATGGCCTTTTGCCAACAGCGCCGAAAGACGATCGTCATCTCCGTCCTTCACTTCATGCCTGGCCAGCAGTTCGAACAGCTTGGCGTCGGCGGCCTTCATGTCGGCTTCTTCCGCTTCGCTCGCCTTGCGCTCGCGGTAGTAGAGATGATCGACATTCATGTCGTGATGATGCAACGTCCAGCCTGCCACTTGCGCTTCGGGAAAATAGGGATTGCGGTCGGCGGCATGCAGCCAGGCGCAGCCGATGTCGAAAGGCACGCCGAAATGCTGGTCGCTGGTCCAGGCTCGCCCGCCGATTCTGTCCATCGCTTCGAGCAGCGTGAAGGAAAGCCCCGCCGCCTGCAGGGTTTTGGCAGCGGCAAGAC
>NZ_RZRP01000367.1:0-6015 GCF_003997795.1 Mesorhizobium sp. M7A.F.Ca.US.005.03.2.1
GTGGCATGGACCGCCGACAGCTCGTCGAGTCTGTGGCGCGCCTGCGATTCCCGCTTCAGCGCCTTGTCGAGTTCGATCGACAGGTTGACGTGCTTTTCGCGCAGCATCTTGCTTTCGCGCAAGCGCCTGTTGGCCTCGACCGTCCTGGCGGTCAGCCGCTTGGCGATGTCGCCGAACTCCGCCTCGCGTTTGGAGCTCGCATTGGCTGTCTCGACGAGTTCCAGCCTGACCGCGGCAAGTGCCGCACGAAGCGTCTCCCGGTCCTGGACCAGGCTTGTCTCGCGCTGCTGCAGCGCTTCGAAAGCGCCGTCACGCTCGCGCAGCTTTCGCGTCGCGTCGTGCAGCTTCTCCGACAGAGCCCTCTGTTCGGCGGCCAGGGCGGCATTGGCGACCTCCAGCTCGTTGGCGCGCAGGATGTCGCTGTGCAGGATGTTGAGGAATTCGCGCGTCAGATGGTGTGAGGTGCCGATCTCCGACAGCTTGTCGTTGATCTCCTCCAGATAGTCCCTGGCGTCGTGGAAGAGTCCCTCGAAGGCGCTCAATGCAGCCAGCCGGGTCTGTGTATGGGCGGTCAGTCTTGGCGCGGTTTCGGAACTGTCCGCAGCGCCCGCATCCTCGGCATTCCCGGCATTGTCGTCATTTGCCGCATCGGCCTGGGGTGGCCCGTCATCGGATGCCGCCTGGGCATCCGGCACATCGTCGCTCTCTGGCGGCGCCAGGTCGTCGGCGTCGAGACTTGCATCCAGCGCGTCCGCCAAATCGATCTGCAGGTCCTGGATTGCTTTATCCACGTCTTCAGCACGCTTGATCAGGCCTCTGAAGTTCATCACCAAACTCCCCTTACGCATACCTCGCTTAGAACTTAATAAATTGCTAATATATCCTTACATCCGCTGCTTGCGCAGGGGAAGCCCCGTCGGCACAAAGGTAAATTTGGGACATTTTAGGGGTTTGGACGGCGCGAGCGATGCGGTGCGAGGGTGCGAAGCCGGTTCTGCCGGCGGGACAGCGCCCCCTCTGTCCAGCCGGACATCTCCCCCACACGGGGAGATTGGACGTCATGCGGGCTTTCGCCAATCGCCAACGTTGCAAGAAGAACTGAAGCGCAGAAATTGCCAATCTCCCCACTTGTGGGGGAGATGTCCGGCAGGACAGAGGGGGGCGCGAAGGATCGCGGCTCCCCCTAAGTTGCCCTCACCCCGCCATGGCCAGCGGCACGGCGCTCTTGTTGGGGATCTGGATGTCGATTTCCAGCGTCGACATGGTCTCGCCGCGGTCCATCGAGACCTGCAGATAGTCCTGGTCGATCTGCACATGCTTGGCGATGACGGCCATGATCTCCTCGCGCAGGATGGAGACGAGGTCGGGCTGGCTGCGGTTGCGGCGCTCATAGGCGAGCAGCACTTGCAGCCGCTCGCGCGCCACCGGGGCGCTGGAGCGCCGCTTGAAGATGTCGAGCAGGTTCATGCCGCCCTCCTTCCCAAAAGACGATCGAGGAAGCCCTTGCGCTCGAAGGGCACGATGACGGGCAATTCCTCGCCCTCCAGCCGCCTGGCAGCGTCGATATAGGCCTTGGCAGCGGAATTGAGCGGCTCCGACAGCGTCACCGGCGAACCGAGGTTGGAGGCGCGCAGCACGTCCTGGCTTTCCGGAATGATGCCGAGCAGCGGCACCGACAGGATTTCCAGCACGTCGTCGATGGACAGCATCTCGCCGCGCGAGGCGCGCGCCGCATCGTAGCGCGTCACCAGCACATGCTTGGCGATCTGCTCGCCCTGCTCGGCCCGCAAGGTGCGGGCGTCGAGCAGGCCGATGATGCGATCGGAATCGCGCACCGACGACACTTCCGGATTGGTGACGATGACCGCCTCGTCGGCAAAGCGCATGGCGAGCTGCGCGCCGCGCTCGATGCCGGCCGGGCTGTCGCAGAAGACGTAGTCGAACACCGAGCGCAGCTTGTCGATGACTTCGCCGACGCCTTCCTCGGTCAGCGCATCCTTGTCGCGCGTCTGCGAGGCCGGCAGCAGGAACAGCGTCTCGACCCGCTTGTCGCGGATCAGCGCCTGCGAGAGCTTCGCCTGGCCCTGGATGACGTTGACGAGGTCGAACACCACGCGCCGTTCGGCGCCCATGATCAGGTCGAGGTTGCGCAGGCCGACGTCGAAGTCGACGAGCGCCACCTTCTTGCCGGTCTTGGCCACGGCCGCCCCGAGGGCCGCCGTCGAGGTCGTCTTGCCGACGCCCCCCTTGCCCGAGGTGACCACCACTACCTTGCCCATTGAAAAGCCTCCGTTGTTGTTTTCTTGGTCGAGCGGCCCGGCCGCCCCAATATCGAAACGAATGTCAGCTCAGCGTCGAAACCCGCAACGCGTCGCCGTCGAGAAACGCCTGCACCGGCTTGCCGCGCGAAACGCCTTCCATCTCCTCGGCGGTGACATACCAGCCGTCGACCGCCAGAAGCTCGGCCTCGTTCTTGCGGCAGAAGATGCGCGCGCCCCTGTTGCCGAGCGCACCCGCCGAAGCGCGCCCGCGCAGCGTGCCGTAGACATGGATCGAGCCCGCCGCGATGATCTCCGAGCCGGAAGCGACAGAACCCAGCACGATGACATCGCCATGCGGATGCACGATCGCCTGGCCCGAACGAATCGGCGCCTTGATCATCAGCGTGCCCGAAGCTTCAACCTGCGGCTCGCTATCGCCCGCCTTGCTTGCGTCAGCCTTGCCGACGCTGTCCTTGTCCGGGCCGGCTTCAGGCGCCCCGCTCTCGGCCTTGCCCTCTCCGGAAACATCCTCCCGCGCCCTGCGGGGCAGCAGGCCATCCGTCGTCGCCTCCTTGGCGCCGACCAGCACCGGCGGCAGGTTGGGCTCGAGTGCGGTGTGGCCGTCGAGCTCGATGGCGTAGATACGGATGCCGCGATGGCCAAGCACGCCGACCAGCGATTCGATCGCCGCGACATCGGGCTTCAAAGTGTTGAGATCAAGCACCACCGGCCGCCCGGCAAAATAGCCCGGCGAGTTGCCGATCCAGTGATCCAGCCCCTCCAGCCACACGTCCAAAGGCGCCTCCGGCGTCAATGTGAAAGCGACGAAAGAGCGGGCACGAAAGCGGATGGATTTGGCCTCGAGGGGGGCGGCAAAGGTCACGGCTGGCGAATCCTTACTGAGAGGTAAACGCTAGCGAGGGAATGGTTAACGAATGGTTAATGGGGGGGGTGAGGAGACGAGCAGTGGCCGCATGAGAATGGTCCGAGAAGATGAGGATTTCTGCTGCGCTTGCGCGATAGAAAAATGATTTGGCCGCCCCAACGCCCTGTGCGATATCGAAGATCGGGACGGGGTGATGGCATGTCAAATGAACAGAAGTATAGTCTTGGTGACGATCTGCCCAAAGACAATCCTTGGCAGGACGACCTGCTCGGGTACGCGCCGTTTGCCAAAATGCTCTTCAACGCTATTCGTGACCTCGACGCGCCCAATGGCTATGTAATTGGGCTACACGGTCGCTGGGGCAGCGGCAAATCGACCACGATCAATTTCGTCAAAGCTCATATCAATAAATTTAATGAAGAACTCGAAGACCAAAGAAATCGAATAGGGTTCATTGATTTTAGACCCTGGATAGTTGCGGGCCACCAAGATCTGATGGCCTCGTTCTTCAAGGTTCTCACCGAGAACCTCGGCACCAAAGACAACTGGTGGAAGCGCCAAGGAAAAGGGTTTCTGCGCCACGTTAGGGGTCCAGCCGACACACTTGTGGAGGCGCTCGCCACTCTCGGCATGGCGGTTGATCCCACTAAGGTTGGGGCGGGCTTCGCGGGTGCAATGGCGAAGAAATCTATCAACGGCATGATCGGCCGTTTTCTCGACGAACCTTCGGTTCAGTTGGCATACGAAAAATTGAAGCTACAGCTGCGCAATTCACGAAGGCGCATAGTGGTCGCGATCGACGACCTAGATAGACTTGAGGACCACGAGGTTCGGTCAATCATGCAGATGGTAAAGACGGTTGGCCAGCTACCGAATGTTGTTTACATATTATCGTACGACCGCCAGATCGTCTGGAGCGCACTTGATGGCAACCTACAAAGGAGCGGGCCGAAATACGCCGAGAAGATTATTCAGCAAGAAATCGAATTGCCACAGCCGCAGAGGCACGCTCTGCTCAAGATTCTCGATCGTGAGATCGCCTTCCTTCTTGCGACGCAAGACCGCACCAGTCGGTGGGAATATCTTGTCATAGATGGAATACATCGATGGATAAATTCCCCTCGCGACGTTGTTAAATTGGCAAACGCGGTGAAAATGGCTTGGCCCACATTTAAAAACGAAATCGACGCACAAGACTTATTGGCAATGGAGGGATTAAAGCTCTTCGACGAAGCGGCATTCAACTGGGTTCGCGACAATCGCGATTTTCTGTTTTCTGAGGGGCGCTTCGCAATGACCGGAGACGAAGCCAAGACCGCCGCAGTAGAGAACCTCAAGCGACGATATCCTGACAACGAACGCGTTCCGCAGATCCTTAATGTACTTTCTGCGCTCTTTCCCGGATCTGCAAAATGGCTGGGAGGAAATAGCATAAGCAGCGAGCCCTATGAAGACGTAATGAGGCGTCGCGGCATCGGCAGCAAAGAGGGATACGAGACCTATTTCGGCTGGGGACTACCGAAGGATTCTATCCCAAAGTCGGTCATTGATGCGCTGTTGGCAAACTTAGACAATAGCGGGTTGATCGCGAATACCTTGGGTCAATATTTGTCGCGCTTTAACAGTAAAGGCGAGCCTATGATCGGCCTATTGTTGGACGAACTTAGGATACGATACCGTGGTCGCCATCCTGCCAGACCGACCCAAACGCTCTTGGACGAGCTTTTCAAGATCGGAGAGAAGGTGCTGGCAATAGATTGGGAACCACCATTCCTATCCCTTGGGCCTAAGGCACAAATCCGCTTCCTCATTAGGAACATGCTCGAAGCTTGGCAAAAGGGTGATGCAGGCATTCGATTGTTTGAAGCTTTCGAAAAGGCGCAATCAGCAGCATTTTGCGCGACCGTGTTTGTCGATATGGGACGAAGCATCGGGGTGTTTCGGGCGGAAAGCGGAGATGCCCCTCTCATCGAAAAAGATGCCTTCGACAAGCTTGGGCCAATACTGTTATCGAAGATATTGACGGCGGCGGCCGAGGGCCGCCTATTATCCGCGCCGTACTATTTCGATATAGCAAGGGCCTGGGCATACTTGGCCACACCCGCAGAACCCAAGGCATGGCTTGCTTCTGGGATGCAAGATAACGCGGAATTTATGGTCAAAGTAGGTGATGGATTGACAGCTCATAGTGTCGGTGCCCCCGTTCGAACCTACTCCATGAGGAATCATCCAGAACCGGAGTTATATGATTTAGAGGTTTTGATAGAAGCCGGAAAGAAGCATCTCAAAAATGGCAAGCTAGATAGTGGTCAGCGTAGAATGCTGGAAGCAATCGTGAATGGGTCGCAACGAATTCTTGCTGGGCAAGCGCCTGACAGTGATTGGCCGGTGGATGACGACGATAGGTAGTCGTTGAAGCCAAGGAATTTTGGTGTCGGCATCCGGATTAAACTTAACGTTTTGCAGTTCTCAGAAGTCGCTGGTGAATCGATCAGACAGACTCGCGCGACTGAAGGAAGGTCTTCAGAAAAATCACGGCAGTTTCCATGCGGTCCCATCGCCATGAACGAAGCCGGGAACAGAGACCGCACGAACCACACAGAGAACCGATTGGCAACCTACAGCCCAAGGCCGAGATCTGATGAAGAATCCCGCAAAAGGAAGCCACTGAATGCTTACTCGTTTCGAGCATGCGATGAGGGCGGCGGCTGAGAAGGTCGCGGCCGTAGATCGAGACGTTCGACTAAAGCTGGTGACTGTCAAAGGGCGAGAAGAGCGCTACAGTGAGAAGTTTGTTACCCTTCTGGATGAGCGGATGTCCAATTTCTCAGACGGAGGCGTCACGTGGAGTGTTGCAACGCATATTTC
>NZ_RZRP01000368.1:0-6010 GCF_003997795.1 Mesorhizobium sp. M7A.F.Ca.US.005.03.2.1
TGTCGCCGGCGATCCGGCCATCCAGGATCTGCAGAACGCCATCCAGGCCGACAAGGCGCTCAAGAACCTCGACCTCGCCGAAACGCGGCACCAAGCCAAAATGTTCTGCAGATCCTGGATGGCCGGATCGCCGGCGACACGGCTGAGATAATCATCGAGCAGCCGGTCAGCGGCCACGATGACATCTTTCGCCTCGTGGATTTCGGCGATGATCGTCGTCAGCCGTGCCCGGCTGACCTCTGAAAACCGCTCATAGAGCATCGCCAGGATCGCCGATTTGTTGGGAAAGTAGTGGTAGACGGTGGCGATTGGCCCGCCCGCCAGCATGCCGACCTCCTTCATAGTGACGGCGTCGATACCCTTTTCCCCGATCAGCCGCATGGTCGTCGACAGGATCGCGTCGATGCGCTCGCGGCTGCGTTCCTGCTTGGGCTTGCGCCTCGGCTCGGTCGCCATTCTCTTCAATTCCGTCATGCACCGATCTTTCGCACGGTTTTTAGATTCCGGTTGACAAGAAATATGATCAAGTATCAGTTTCTGAAATACTGACAGGTTGTCAGCTTTTTTGCCGCGCGGCAAGGACGTTGGGGAGGCGCCTTTGGCTTCGACAGATATCGGCCACGCAGGCAGTGGCGACTGGCTGGTCGGCAATCCGACCGGCTGGCAGCTCGCCTCGGCCCTGTGGATCGGTTCGGTCGGCCTGCTCATCCTCGGCCTGCAGCCGGTGCTGCTCGGAGCTCTCTACACCGAAGGCCATGTCAGCGGCGACGAACTGGCGCTGGTCGCCACCGCCGAGATGATCGCCATTGCCATCGGTTCGGCCGTCGTGGCGATGCTGCTTTCGGCCCACAATATGCGCTGGAAAAGTGCCGTCCTTCTGCTGCTGCTGGCGCTGGCCAATGTGTGGACGGCCTATGCCGCGAGCGCCAACATGCTGATTGCGGCCCGCGCCCTTGCCGGGCTCGCCGAGGGCGGTCTGGTCGCCATCGCCACCGAACTGATCGCCCGCTCGCGGCGTGCCGAGCGCATCGGCGGCTATTTCGTCACCATGCAGACGCTGGCGCAATGCGCGCTCGCCCTGTTGCTGGCGCTCTATGTCATTCCGGCCGCAGGGTCGGAGGGTGGCTTCATCGTTCTTGCCGTCGTCTGCGTCGTGTCGCTGGCGGTCGCTTTCACCGTGCCCGGTGACTATGCCGACCTGCCCAAGGAAGAGAATCTGGCCAATGTGCTGACGGTTCCCTCAATGACCGCGCTGTTGTCGGTCTTCTGCTACTTCATGTTCTTCGGCGCGGTCTGGGCTTTCCTGGAGCCGCTAGGCGCGCAATACGGCATCGATGGCCGCACCGTCGGCCTGATCGTCTCGGCCAGCCTCGCGGTGCAGGTCCTGGGGGCGATGACGGCGACCGCGTTCGAGGCGCGCATCGATTATCGCCTTGCCATCGCGGCGATCGGCGTCGTGGCGCTTGTCAGTTCCCTGGTTCTTGCCAGCAGCCCCGGCCTGACGACGTTCTGGGTCGCTGCCCTGGCCATGGGCTTTATCCTGCTGTTCATCGTGCCCTACCAGATCCGTCTGGCGATCACCGCCGACGAGACGCGCACCGCCGTGCTGCTGGTGCCGGCAGCCCAACTGTTCGGCCTGGCGATCGGGCCGATTGCGGCGTCGCTGCTCATCGACGGCAAGGATTTCCGGCCGGTGCCGGAATTCGCCGCCGCCAGCGCGGTGGCAAGCGTGGCGCTGCTCGGTCTCTTCGTTCTTGTGTCACGTCGCCGTCGTGCGGTTGCCTGAGCGGGGAGCGCCATGTCGAACACTTGGAGCAACTGGTCGGGCTTCGTAAGTGCCGAGCCCAAGCTGATCGCCAGCCCCAGCGATGTCGGTGAACTCGGTGATCTCGTCCGGAGCGCGCCTGGCCCGGTGCGCGTCGCCGGCGCCGGTCATTCCTTCACACCGCTGGTGAAATCGCAGGGCACGATCCTGTCCCTGGAGAGACTGGAAGGGCTGGTCTCGCACGACGCGCAAAAACATCAGGCGCGGGTGCGGGCAGGGACCCGGCTCGGCCCGCTCATGCACATCCTGCAAGGCATTGGCCAGGGCCTGCCCAACATGGGCGACATCGACCGCCAGGCGATCGGCGGCGCGCTGGGCACAGCCACGCACGGCTCTGGGCCGACGCTCGGCGCCTATCACACGCAGCTGGAGACGGTGCAGATCGTCGACGGGCTTGGCAAGGTCCGCGACTTCAAGCGGGCAGGGGATCGGGACATGATCCACGCCATCGGTGTCGCGCTCGGCGCTTTCGGCGTGCTCACCGAAGTGACGCTGAACAACATCGCGACCTACCGGTTGCGCCGCCGCAAATATGTGCTGCCGATCACCGAGATGCTGCGTGATTTCGAGGCGATGATGGCCGCGCATCGCTCGGCCGAATTCTACTACATTCCGTTTTCCGGCTATGCGCAGTTCATCGCCAGCGATTTCAGCGATGCCGCACCCACCACGCGGCCGCCGGAAGAGGACGAGGCGGGTTTGAGGACACTGCGCAGGCTGCGCACTTCACTTGCCTGGCTGCCATCGCTGCGTGGCCGCCTGATCCGATCGGCGGCCGCCAAATTTCCCGCCGAGGACTACGTGCAGGACTGGCTCAACGTCTATGCCAGCGACCGGCAGACCAAGTTCAACGAGATGGAATATCATTTGCCGTTCGAGGAAGGGCCGAAGGCGCTGGCCGAGATCATCGAGCTGACCGAGAAGCGTTTTCCCGAGGTCTATTTCCCGATGGAGGTGCGCTCGGTCGCGCCGGACCAGTTCTGGCTTTCGCCATTCTACAACAGGCTGACCTGCTCCATCGCCATCCACCATGACGCCGCGAACGATCCTTTGCCGTTCATGCGGGCGGCAGAGCCGATCTTCCGCAGACATGGCGGCCGGCCGCATTGGGGCAAGATGCACAGCCTGAAAGCGGCGGAGCTGAAAAAGCTCTACCCGCGCTGGGACGATGCCATGGCGGTGCGCCGCGACATCGATCCGGAAAACCGCTTCGTGTCGCCCTACATGGCCGGCCTGTTCGGCATCGAATGATGAGCACCTATTTTTCCACCCTCTCGGATGCGCTGAAGACCGCCGGCATCTTCCGACCCTGCCTGCTGCTCGACCGCGATCGGCTGGACGGAAACATTGCCCTGGTAAAAGGGAGGCTGGATCCCGGCCTGGCCGTGCGGCTGGTCGACAAATCGCTCGCCTGCCTGCCGCTGCTTGCGCATATAGGCAAGGCGCTTCGCCATGAGCGCTTCATGACCTTCCACCCGCCGATCAGCGAGGCGGTGCTGAAGGCGTTTCCGGATGCCGATCTGCTCTACGGCAAGCCGATGCCGATCGGTGCGGCAAGGGCTGCGCTGGTGAAGGGTGATGCCGACTGGTCGCGTGTCTGCTGGCTGATCGACAGCGAGGAGAGACTGGCGGAATACGGTGCTCTCGCTGACGAACTCGGCATCGGCCTGCGCATCGCTTTCGAGATCGATGTCGGGCTGCATCGCGGCGGCTTTGCTGATCCCGCGGCCTTGTCGAAGGCGCTGAGCGCGTTGCCGGTCCGGCTGCATTGCGAAGGCGTCATGGCCTACGAGGCGCATGCGCCGCTCATTCCCGGCCTTTTCGGCGGACCGGCAAAGGCATTGGCGGAGGCGTCGGCGCAGGCTGCGGCGTTCGTCGCCTGTCTCGGTGCCGACCAGCGCCGCATCCTCAACATCGGCGGCAGCAAGACCGCGCTGCTTCATCGTGTCGGCGCGGCCAATGAAGTGTCGATGGGCTCGGCCTTCGTGCTGCCCAGCGACTTCGATACGCCAGGCCTCGACGGCTTCCAGCCGGCGGCTTTCATCGCTACGCCGATCCTGAAAGTGGTCGAGCCGATGCTGCCTGGCCCGCCGGCCGTTACCCGCCTGCTGCAGGCGCTCGGCCGGTTTCCGCGCAAGGGCTGCTATCTCTATGGCGGCAAGTGGATGGCCGAGCCGGTCTTCCCCCAAGGCATGAAGACGAACGGCCTGCTCGGCCTGTCCTCCAACCAGCAATTCATGGGCTTGCCCGCCGATGCGACCGCAAGGCCAGGCGACTACGCGTTTCTAAGGCCGACGCAGAGCGAGGCCGTGCTGCAGCAATTCGGGTCGATCGACGTGTTTTCCGGCGGAAAGGTCATCGATCGCTGGCCGGCGCTGCCGATGGCGTGATCGAGCTACGCCTTCACCGGTACCCAGATCTCCAGCCCGCCATTGCCGCTGTGGGCATCGAACTCCGGTCCATAGCGCTCGAATTCCGGTGCATCCGCGATTTCGTGACCGGAGTCGGGCAGCCAACTGTTCCAGATCGTGTTGATCGTCCGGCGGATGGATGAGATGTGCTCGCGGTGCGAGAACACCGCATATTTCTGCGCCGGCACCCGCACCCGATAGAAGTCCTTCGGCAGATCCGCAAAGCCGGACACTTCGACGCCGACGACATAGTCGAAATTGCCCGCGTCGTCGCCGTTAAGGCAGACGCCGTAGAAAACGCCTGAGATCTCGCCTGGGATGTTGCCGATATAGGGTGCAAAACGCTGCCACTGCATCGGAATCCCGGCGCTGGTTTCACAGCTGTAGCGTTCGCCGAGGCCGGCGATCAGGAACGGCCGGCTGGTCTCGAAGCGCGGTGGTTCGAGATTGGTGAGGAAGGACTGGTCCATCAGGATCGGCTCCACGAGGTCGAGGTTGTTGGTCGAGCCTTGCGCGCGTACCAGTTCCGGCGTGGTGCCGAACTGATCGCGGAAGGCACGGGTGAACGCCTCATGCGAGTTGTAGCCGGCGTCGAGCGCGACGGCGAGGATGTCGGGCGCTCCGCCGGCCAGCTTGCGCGCCGCCTCGGTCAGCCGGCGTGAGCGCATGTAACCCATCACCGAGCGGCCGGTTGCGGCGCCGAAGGCGCGCGTCACATGAAAACGCGACACGCCGCTGCTTTGCGCGACATCGTCAAGCGAGATCGCCTCCGGCAGATGGCTCTCGACGAACCACAGCGCTTTCTCGGTCGGGTTCATGGGGCTCCTTTTCGCATTGGCCGGATCATCTTGGCGTTTCCTGGCGCGGCCAGTTTGATCGAAATTGCGCATCCCGTGCAATCTGCGCCGATCCCATGGGCTTTCGCTTGACAGCGGGCCGCGTCATCTCCTAAGAATGTTATGTTATTACATAAAATATTATGTTATTACATAAAGTGAGCGTGCAATGCCTGTTTCCCTTAGCTGGCCCACCACTTCGTCCGAGAAATCCATTGCGAAGCGTTTGGTGGAAATCTACGCTGAAGTGGTGATGGTCCCCGAGCCGAAAGGCGAGGGGTGAAAAGGGAACACGGTGAGGCCTGTTCAGGTCGAGGCCGTGGCTGCCCCCGCAACTGTAAGCGGCGAGCAAAATCCGTGAATGCCACTGGCCGGCAAGGCTGGGAAGGCAGGATGGCGCAACGACCCGCGAGCCAGGAGACCTGCCATCACTGAGTTGACCGGACGGGGTGTGCCGGGAGGAAACGCGAGTCCCGGTCTTGTCGGCCGGTTCGCCAGCTTCCTTCCGTCGCCAGTTTTGGAAAGTGACGGAAAGTTGGACGGCTCCATCGATCATCGCATCACCATGCGCACGCTTTGCCGTCCCCGCAATCCGGCGGGCAGCAGCCGATGAGCGCAGTGCTTCTCGAAGCCCATGACCTCTGTGCCATGGCGAATGGGCGGAATCTGGTCCAGGCGGTCAGCTTCTCGGTGGCCGCTGGCGATCGCCTTGCCATCATCGGTCCCAACGGCGCCGGCAAGACGACGCTGCTGCGCATGCTGTCGGGCATGCTGCGGCCAAGTTCCGGCGAGGTGAAGCTTGGCGGACGCGGGCTGGACAGGATTTCGGCCGCCGAGCGGGCGTTGCATATCGCCGTTGTCGGCCAGACCGACCAGCCCGATCCGCGGCTGGCGGTGATCGATTATGTCGAGCTTGGCCGGGTCCCGCACGCCGGGCT
>NZ_RZRP01000369.1:0-6004 GCF_003997795.1 Mesorhizobium sp. M7A.F.Ca.US.005.03.2.1
TCACGATCGGCGGGCGCCGCTGCGTCCCGGTGTTCCAGCTGATCGCCGACCGCTACCTCGATGAGAGTTACGCACCGGACTCGGTCGCCGAGCGCTGCGGCATTGCCGCCGACACGATCCGCAGGATCGCCGCCGAACTCGCCCATGTCGCCTTCGAACAGACGATCGAATTGCCGATCGCCTGGACCGACTGGGCCGGGCGCCGCCACGAGACGATCAAGGGGCGGCCTGTCTCGATGCACGCCATGCGCGGCATCTCGGCCCATTCGAACGGTTTTCACACCTGCCGCGCCATCCATCTCCTTCAGGTGCTGTTGGGCACGGTGGATGTCCCCGGCGGCTTCCGCTTCAAGCCGCCCTACCCTCGATCCGCGCCGCCCGGACCGAAGCCGGCGGGCAAGACCGTCAAGCCGATGACGCCGCTCGACGGCATGCCGCTCGGCTTCGTCTGCGGGCCGGACGATTTGCTGGTCGACGAGGCCGGCACGCCGCTTCGCATCGACAAGGCCTATTCGTGGGACGCGCCGCTGGCCGCGCACGGCCTGATGCACACCGTCATCCGCAACGCCTGGGCAGGCGATCCCTACAAGATCGACACGCTGATGATGTACATGTCGAACATGGCGTGGAATTCCTCGATGAACACCGTCGAGACCATGGCGATGCTGACCGACAGCGACGAAGCGGGCAACTACAAGATCCCTTTCATCATCTATTCCGACGCCTATTATTCCGAGACCGTGCCGTTCGCCGATCTGGTGCTGCCGGACACGACCTATCTCGAGCGCCACGACTGCATCAGCCTGCTCGACCGGCCGATCAGTCATGCCGACGGACCGGGCGACGCCATCCGCCATCCCGTCATCGAGCCCGACCGCGACGTCCGGCCGTTCCAGTCGGTGCTGATCGAACTCGGCGCCCGGCTCGGCCTGCCTGGTTTCGTCGATGAGGACGGCTCGGCCAGATACCGCGACTATGCCGACTACATCGTCAACCATGAGCGCACGCCCGGCATCGGCCCGCTCGCCGGCTGGCGCGGCAAGGATGGGACCTCGACCGGCAGGGGTGAGGCCAACCCGGACCAGTTGCAGCGCTACATCGACAATGGCGGCTTCTGGCATCATGATTTCGCGGACGACCAGCGCTATTACAAGATGGCCAACCGCTCCTATCTCGACTTCGCAGTGCAGATGGGTTTTATCCCGAAAGCCGAACCGATCGTTTTCCAGCTCTACTCGGAGCCGATGCAGCGCTTCAGGCTTGCCGCGCGTGGCCATGGCCGTGTGGTGCCGCCGAAAGGCGATCGCCAGCGCATCGAGACCTACATGGACCCGCTGCCGTTCTGGCACATGCCCTTCGAGGAAGCGGTCGTCGACCTCGAAAAATATCCGCTGCATGCGCTGACGCAGCGGCCGATGCACATGTACCATTCCTGGGGTTCGCAGAATGCGTGGCTGCGGCAGATCACCAGCCAGAACCGGCTGTTCGTGCATCACCGGACGGCAGCCGGTCTCGGCCTTGTCGATGACGACTGGGTGTGGATCGAAAGCATCAACGGCAGAGTGAAGGGGCAGATCAAGCTGATCGACGGGGTGAACGAAAGCACGGTCTGGACCTGGAACGCCATCGGCAAAAGGCGCGGCAGTTGGGGGCTGAAGGACGACGCGGCCGAGAGCAACCGCGGCTTCCTGCTCAACCATATCATCGGCGACCAGACCTCGGCCGACGCTCAGGGCAAACGCTATTCGAATTCCGATCCGGTGACGGGCCAGGCTGCGTGGTTCGACCTGCGCGTGCGCATCGTCAAATGCGCAGCCGAAGAAGCCGGGTTCACCGAGCCGCAGTTCCAGCGTTTCCTGCAGCCGCCGCATTTCGAACCCTCGCCCGACAGACTGATTTTCGGCGCCGAATTCCGCAGGGCGAGAGAGGCGACCAAATGACCTGTCTGCCAAGTCAAAGCGACAAGAAACTCGGCCTCGTGATCGACCTCGATACCTGCGTCGGCTGCCAGGCCTGTGTCACCGCCTGCAAGGAATGGAACACCGGCGGCCACATGGCGCCGCTGACCGACATCGATCCCTATGGCGGCCATGTCGACGGCGTCTGGTTCAACCGCGTGCACGCTTATGAGCACACCACCGAGATGGGCGGACGGACGGTGAACTTCCCGCGCTCCTGCCTGCATTGCGAGACGCCGGCCTGCGTCACCGTCTGCCCGACCGGCGCCTCCTACAAGCGGGCTTCGGACGGCATCGTGCTGATCGACGAGGACAAGTGCATCGGCTGCAAATTGTGCAGTTGGGCCTGTCCTTATGGAGCACGCGAATTCGACACCGATGTCGGGGTGATGAAGAAATGCACACTGTGTGTCGACCGCATCTACAATGACAATCTGGCCGAAGAAGACCGCGTGCCGGCCTGCGTCGCCGCCTGCCCGACCAGCGCCCGGCATTTCGGCGATCTCGGCGATCCCCTGTCGGCTGTCTCGCAACTGGTGGCGGAGCGCGGTGGTGTCGACCTGATGCCTGAGCTCGGCTATCGCCCGACCAACAAATATTTGCCGCCACGCGCCCACACCGCGCGCGCCGCATCGGTGGCCGCGCCGGCATTGGAACCGGTGCGGGCCGAAGGCGGTTTCCTCGGCTGGGTCGACCGCATGCTTTCGAACTGACCCATGCATCCAGCCTTCTCCGTCGTCTTCTTCACCACTGCCACCGGCGCGGGCTACGGCCTGCTCGCGCTGCTGGGCACGCTCGGAGGCTTCCAGATCATCCCACCCGATTTCTGGCTGGGCTTTATCGGCATGGGGCTGGCGCTCGGCCTGATCGTGGCCGGCCTGTTGTCCTCGACGGGTCATCTCGGCCGCCCCGAACGCGCCTGGCGGGCGTTCTCACAATGGCGCAGTTCATGGCTGTCGCGCGAAGGTGTTGCCTCGGTCATCACCTTCATTCCGGCGGGACTGTTCGGCATCGGTTGGATATTCTTCGGCAAGACCGATGGCTGGGTCGGCATCGCCGGATCTCTGGCCGCCATCGGCGCAATCATCACCATCTGCACCACCGGCATGATCTATGCGTCGCTGAAACCGATCGCCCAGTGGCACAGCCGCTTCACCCTGCCCGGCTATCTCATCTTTTCGGCGATGACCGGCAGCGTGCTGTTGAACGCACTGCTGCAGGGCTTTGCGCTTGGTTCGAAGGTGCAGCTGGCGGCTTGCCTGCTGCTGACCTTGACCGGCTGGGGCTGGAAGCTCGCGACCTGGCGCTACAATGACCGGCTGGAGATTCCGACCACCGCCAACACCGCGACCGGGCTGGCGGGAGGTACGGTGCGGTCGCTGGAATGGCCGCATACCGAAGAGAATTACCTGCTCAAGGAAATGGGTTTCCGCATCGCGCGCAAGCATGGCGCGCGGCTGCGCCAGATCACGCAGCTTCTGGCCTTCGCGTTGCCCTTGGGGCTGCTCGCCATTGTGTTCGCCCTGCCCTGGCCGCCGGCAGCGTTGCTGTCGGTACTCGCTGCTGCAATCCAGTTCGCCGGCATGCTGGTCGAGCGCTGGCTGTTCTTTGCAGAGGCGAAGCACACGGTTACGCTCTACTACGGCAGGTAGGGCTGTTTAGCCCGGCCGCAGCATCGAGCCGGAAATGGCAAAGATGCGTTGGGCGCCCAGCATATAGGCCATCAGCGTATCCAGCCGGAACAGCCCGGCATAGGCGCGATCGAGCACGTTGAGCGAGCCTGTATAGGCACCGAAGGCCGGCATGATCATGCGGCCGCCGTCGCCGGCAAAGCAGCGGCGCCGCACCGAGCGGCCCTGCTGGACGATGCGGGCGCAGGGATGCAGATGGCCCGCTATTTCGCCTTCGACACGCTGCTTCGATGGCTCATGCCGGAACAGCAGCGAGCCTATAGCAAGTTCACGCACCGTCTCGCCAGGCAGGTCGGCTGGCGCTTCCGGGTCATGATTGCCGGCGACCCAGAACCATTGCCGGCCTGATATCAGCCCTTCCAGCCGCTCTCGGAAACTTGCATGCATGCGTTGGGCGCCGCCGCCATCGTGAAAGCTGTCGCCCAGGCTGATGACGATCGACGGCTGGTAGTCAGCGATGACGGCCTGCAATCGCAGCAAGGTCGCGCCGGTGTCATAGGGCGGAATCAGCGTGCCGCGGCGTGCCAGCGACGAGCCCTTTTCCAGATGCAGGTCGGACACGGCCAGAAGCCGCAGATCCGGAAAATAAAGCACGCCGCGCGGGTCGCAGACGGCGCGTTCGCCTGATATGCCGACAAGATCGGCCTCGGCGATCAGCGATGTGCGCGCCAGCGAAAAATTCATTCCTCGACCATCTCCGGCCCCATGGCCTCTGCGACCAGCGACGCCGCATCCATCAGCAATGTCTCATCGGCTTCGCCGTTCACCGGCATCTTGCCGATCTCGAGCATGATCGGCACGGCGAGCGGCGATATCTGTTCGAGTGCCTTATGCACGATTCGACCCTGGATGCGCGAGAGCATGTCGGCAAGTCTGCTGACATCGAGCAGGCCGGCCGCCGCATCGGCACGCGTCGCCTGCAGCAGGATGTGGTCCGGTTCATGGCTGCGCAGCACGTCATAGATCAGGTCGGTCGAGACCGTGACCTGGCGGCCGCTCTTCTCCTGGCCAGGGTGGCGTTTCTCGATCAATCCGGAAATCAGAGCGCAGTTGCGGAAGGTGCGCTTGAGAAGCCAGCTGTCGGCAAGCCAGGCTTCGAGGTCGTCGCCCAGCATGTCCTGGTCGAAAAGTGCGCTCAGCGAAGGCTTCCTGGCTTTGAACATCGCGCCCATGTCGCCCAGTGACCATATAGCCAGCGCATAATCGGTGGCGACGAAGCCGAGCGGCCTGGCTCCTGCCCTGTCGAGGCGGCGGGTGAGCAGCATGCCGAGCGTCTGGTGCGCCAGCCTGCCCTCGAACGGGTAAGCCACCAGATAGTGGCGGTTGCCTCGTGGAAAGGTCTCGATCAGCAGGTCGTCGCGCTTGGGCAGCACCGATTTGTCGGCCTGGAAGCGCAGCCAGTCGGCGACCTGCTCGGGCAGCTTTTTCCATCGCTGCGGGTCATCGAGCATGATGCGGACCTGTTCGGCGAGATAGGTCGAAAGCGGAAACTTGCCGCCTCCATAATAGGGCACCTTGGCATCGCTGCCCGGCGCGTTCGACACGAAGCATTCATTCTCGCGGATGCCCTCGAAGCGCAGCACCTTGCCGGCGAACATGAACGTGTCGCCATGCGTCAACGTTTCGAGGAAGGCCTCCTCGATCTTGCCGAGGACCCGGCCGCCACGCGAAGCCGCGCCTTTGCTGCCGGCCTGCACATATCGAACATTCAGCGCCGGCACCTCGATGATGGTGCCGACATTCAGCCTGTATTGCTGGGCGACGCGCGGATTGGACACCCGCCACAACCCGTCCTTGTTCAAACGGATGCGGGCGTAGCGTTCGTAATTCTTGAGCGCATAGCCGCCGGTGGCAACGAAATCGATGACGCGGTCGAATGTCGGCCGGTCGAGGCTGACATAGGGTGCTGCCGTTCGCACCTCCTCGTACAGGTCATCGGCACGGAACGGCGCGCCGCAGGCGCAGCCGAGCACATGCTGGGCCAGCACATCGAGCCCGCCATTGATCAACGGAGGCGTGTCCTGCGCGCCTAAATAGTTGGCGTCGAGGGCGGCCCGGCATTCCAGCACCTCAAAGCGGTTGGCGGGGATGAGGATCGCCTTGGACGGCTCGTCCATGCGGTGATTGGCACGGCCGATGCGCTGTGCCAGCCGGCTCGCCCCCTTTGGCGCGCCGACATGCACGACCAGATCGACATCGCCCCAGTCGATGCCGAGATCGAGCGTCGAGGTGGCGACGATGGCGCGCAGCGCGTTTTCGCCCATCGCCTTCTCGACCCGCCGGCGCTGGGCGACGTCGAGCGAGCCGTGATGCAGCGCGATCGGCAGGGTGTCCTCGGTGACCCGCCCCAATTCC
>NZ_RZRP01000036.1:0-17018 GCF_003997795.1 Mesorhizobium sp. M7A.F.Ca.US.005.03.2.1
CCTTCTATACTATGCGCCGAACTCGATTTCGCTGATTGTGCTGGTGATGCTGTTGAAGTCCTTCGGGCTGTCGCGCCCACTGACCGCCAAGACGATCAGTTGGGAGGGAATGTTGTTCTCATTTTTCGCTCGTTGGCCGTGGGTGCTGGCGGGCACGCTGTCGTCGATCCGCGATTATCTGACCAAGTCGTTCGTCGATTTTCGCGTTACCCCCAAGGGCAGTGGCCCGAAAAACCTGCTGCCTGCCCGCGTTATTGTTCCCTATGTGGTGCTTGCAATGGGAGCTTCGCTGCCGGTCCTTCTTGTAGACCGCGCCTCGGACGCCGCCGGCTTCTACTGGTTCGCTGCCTTCAATGCGTTCGTCTACGGATTGCTTGTGGTCGTGATCATCACCAGGCACCTCGTGGAGAACAAAATTTCGTTGCGTTGCAATGCCGCGAAACTCGCCTTGCAGACCTCGCTCGCTGGCGTTGCGCTCTTCGTCCCGGGCGCCGCGTTCTGTGACCGCGGCCTGGAAGGCATATATGGGCTCCAGCAGGGGGCAGGCGGTATGCGCATCGTCAGCGTGGCCTACCCGGTTTCCGGAGCCGGGCGCGGCGGGAGCGGAACCCGCACATTCCATCTTGACCCCGCCTGGAATCCGCCACGCTGACGCCGACAGGCGTCCGTGCGCAAACAACTCCCCTGAACCGCATTTGCCTTGATAGCCGGCCGGCAAGCTGTAGCAGGGCCAGACACGGGCCCAAAAGGTCAAATTTTAATAATATCCGGTCGAGTGCCGAAAGACCGCGCTCATCATATCGTTTGCATGATATTTAATAAGTCTCCCCTAATATACAGCTCATGATGTGAGTGGCGATGGGTCACTCGCGTGGTGCGGAAAGCAAATAAGAGCAATATATCTCCGCGCTCCAGCGACTTGTATTTCATGGCAGGGGATAGCGATGAACAAAATAATGGAAAGAGGGGCAAGGCTCGGCAAGAAACATGCCTGTGCATTTGCCGCGGTTGCATTGATCTCGATGATGTCCGGTTGCCAAAGCATGGATGCCACCAAGACGAGCTCGATCGGCACCAAGCCCGTGGTTCATTCGCTTGGCCAGAGGGTGCACTACGCCAAGGACAAGCGGCTGCATCTGATCAACCGCAAACCGCTCACCAAGATGACCAACGTGACGCGTACGAGGGAGGAGGCCTATGCGGCCTTCGTGCGGCCGCAGCGGGTCGGCAGGCCGGCGACGGTGAAGGTCTCCTACAGTCTGGGCAATGGCGGCCCGCTCCTGGGTCATTCGCCCTGGATATGTGGTCCGAGCGGTTTCGGCCAGCGCGCCAGCTGCCGTTCGCGTTACTAAGCCATCAGACCTGAAGCGCGGCCGATTTGACTGCTGCCGGGTCTTTGCCGGGGGGGCGCGAGTGGAGGGCGGGAGGTTTGCGCAGACGTTGCGCTTTGCCTCTTGCCCTCCAACCGCCATGCGTTCGTTAGGCGCGGACCTCCGTGGCATTCCGATCAGGTCACGATGGTCGGCCCGGGGCGTGCCAGCCGTCATTGTCGCCGGCCGGCGGCCGTAGCCGCGCGACATAGGCCGATGCTCCGTTCGCCTCGTGATAGACGCGTGCCAGCATTTCCGCCAGCACGCCCGACGTCACCATCTGCACCCCGGCGATGAGCAGGAAGAAGCCGGTGAACAGCATCGGGCGCGTTCCGATGTCTTCGGCGAAAAACAGCTTCAGGCAAAGCAGGTAGGCAAGGATCAGCGAACCCAGCGCGCCAAGCACGATGCCGATGCCGCCGAAGAAATGTCCCGGCCGTGTGCGATAGCGCATGAAGAAGTACATGAACACCAGATCGAGCACGACCCTGAAGGTGCGCGAAATGCCGTATTTGGACTGGCCGTGGATGCGGGCATGGTGCGTCACCACCTCCTGCGCGATGCGTCTCGGGGTCGTCACCGTGGCCAGCCATGCCGGGATGAAGCGGTGCATCTCGCCGTAGAGCTTGACGCTGCGGATGACGTTGCCGCGATAGACCTTAAGGCTGCAGCCATAGTCCTTGAGGCGCACGCCGGTGACGCGCGCGATCAGCGCGTTGGCGATGCGCGAGGGCAGCCTGCGCATGAAAAACCCTTCCTGGCGGTCCTTGCGCCAGCCGACCACCAGGTCGAGATCCTCGCTCAGCAGGCGATAGACCATGCGCGGAATGTCGTAGGGATCATTTTGCAGGTCGCCGTCGATCGTGGCGATGACGTCGCCGCGCGCCGCGTCGATGCCGGCCTGCATCGCGGCGGTCTGCTTGTAGTTGCGCACCAGCTCGACCGCATGCACATGCGAGCCGTAATGCACTGCAAGGCGCCTGATCTCGCTCACCGTCGCGTCGGTGCTGCCGTCATCGACCAGCACGACCTCCCAGGGCTGGTCGTAGCCTTCCATCGCCTGGTGGATCCGTGCCAGCAGCGGCTCGACATTTTCGGCCTCGTTGTACATGGGGACGACGATGGACAGCGTATGGTTCGGCATTACCGCGCCGTCAGGCAGTCCCGAAGCAGGGATGGGCAATACGTTCATTGGGATGGCTTCCTTGCAGGTCCGACAGCCGGATTTCCCGGCAGCGTCGATTTCGAGGGAAACAGCCAGGCGATCGCACCCGTGGCGATTGCCGAGCAGAAGATGAACAGGTGCAGCGCCAGCGCCGCCTGCAAGCCATTCTTCATCGTGATTCCGGAGGTGAGCAGCGCCGCCGCTGCTCCCGCTTCATAGGTGCCGAAGCCGGCGACGCCTTGCACCGGCAGTATGGCGGCTCCTTCGGCCCCAACGACGCCTGGAAAGGCGGTCGAAAAGGATGTCCCCAGCAGCATTGCCAACAACCATCCCTGCACAGTGAGCTTCAGCGACCAGTTCGCGATCGTCCACCACCAGCCATAGCGCGAGCGTCCGGTTGCTTCGGTGAACACATCTCGGAGCTTGCCGAGCTTCGCCACGATCTTGCCGCGGCCGGCCCAGTCATGCGGCGCACGCGCCCAGCGCGGCAGGTACCAGGCGGCGGTGATCAAGACGGCCCCGCCCGCAATCCTAATCGCCGGATGCAGGCCCGGCCATACAGCCAGGGCCAGCACGCCGACGACGAAGGCGTCCTGCAGCCTGAACCACAGCAGTGAGGCGCTGGCGCGCATGATCGGTATGCCGAAGACCTGGCGCAGGAGCAGGGGAAAGGCCGTCTCGCCGCCGCGAAAGGGCACGACGTTGATCATCGCATTGTGGATCAGAATGACGCGCAGGCAGGCGCCGAAGCGGCCATGCACCTCGTCGCGGAACTCGTCGCAGACGCGCAGCGCACGCAAGACATAGGTGGCGAAGAACGCGATCGTCGCCACGGCGAAGGTGCCGGGCGTGATGCGGGCAAAGGCGTCGCCGACCATGCGCCAGCGCGAGTCGCTGGCGAGCCAGGCCAGCAGGGCCAGCGTCACAATGATCGAAATCGCTCGTTTCAACAATTCCTCCGGTCGCAACCGTCGAATTCCGCCAGCCGTAGAGATATTTGAGCTTGCTGGCCGGCTTGTCTCGCTTAGCTTGCTGCGTTGGGCAGGCGAGGGCGGGTCGGCAAGGTCGCTGACCGTCGCCGGATTTCCAACGTTTGCCTGATCCCCAGCCCATAAGCCCAACGGCCTGACCAGATCAAGGCCGGCTGATTTCATAAATCAGGAGGTTGTCCGAATCCAGCCGCTTGGTCCCGATCTTGTTGAGATAGTCGATCACCCCGTCATGATGCTCGATGAACGGCCGTTTCTGACTGTCTTCGGCATCCTTTGCCACGCCGAACCAATCCGCGCCTTGCGTGCGAAGTTCCTCAAGCTGTGCTATCGCGATGGCATCGTCCTCGACGAACCTGGACCACTCCACGTCGCCGCCACCAGGCGGAAACACCCACCCGCGCGCCCTGCTGTAATAGACTGCGACGGGATCTCCCACCTCCGGAGCGATGGCCACGACAAGATCGCCAGGTTGGGCCCTGCGCGCCAGCTCGTCGCCAAGCAACTTTCCATTCATGGCGAAGGGCGCCTTCATCGTCCGGACGAGGGGAAAAGTCGACCAGACAAGCATAGCGGCCGCGATGCAAATCGACCGCAGAATTACCCCAGGAGACGAAACGGTTTTGGCTCCAAGCGTCGCCAGGACGACCGCGCCACGGCCGCAAAACATCGCAAATGGCACATGGAATATATGATAGTTCCATGGATTGGTCGTGATCTCACGTGCCGCAGCGAGATAAACAACAGAGGCCGCTGCAAGCCATATGAAAGGTATGGCCGAAAGAGCGCGTTCTTTCGATTCCGCGACTGGCTGGGGCGGCATCCAGAATCCGACCGCCATCAAAATCATGAACGGATAGCCATAAAACCACCAGACCGACGTGTTCCAAACAGATTTGAAATAGAAATCGTTGTTGAAAAACGTCCAGAATCCAGAATCCCAGATGTATCCGCTGCCCGCGACATGAAAGGGCGGATAGGTTCGCCCGAGATAAATGGCCCAGCTGTAGTAGGCGCCGATGACGAACAGGCTGACCAGTCCGCTTATGAATACTTTGGCCGCATGCTTTCGCCGATTTTGCAAAAGCCAGCAAACCATCAGATAGAATATGACGCCTCCAGCAGCCAAACCCGGTGGTTTTGCAAGCACACCGAGGGAAAAGCTGGCTGTGGCGAAGGGGAGCAGCCACGCGCTGCCTCCCGTCCAGTATTTCGTGAAAAGCCAGACGCCCAAGGTTACCAGAGCCAGCATCGAGGGGTCGGGAAGGAACGAGCTGTCGATCATGATCGCCGCCGGCATCAGCGCATAGGCAAGTGCCGCGGCGTGGGCGTGCGTCTCGCCCCAGCATAGCGCCGTTAGTCTGTGCAGTGAAAACACCGTCACCAAGCCGAAAAGGGCCGCAATCATGCGGCCGAACCAGTCGTGCCAGCCAAAGAGTTGGTAGAGTATGGCGGTCAGATAGCTGACGATCTGGAACTCGCGGCCCTGATAGCTTGGCCCGGGCCCGGTCCAGCTGACCTCGGGGAAGAAGATGTTCCAGCTGCGCTGCTGGAAATTGTCGGCCATCATCGCGGTACTTGTTTCGCGCCAGCTGAAGGCATCGACCAGCGGCAAGGTTATGTTGTGGAACCTGAACAGGATCGCAATGAACAGTATCCCCAGCAAGATCGCCATGTTGGGGCTCACGGTGTTGCGAGCAGTCGTTTCCCGGACGGTCGACTGCTGCCGGTATTGCTGACCTTCAGCCTGGTTCAATTCCGGGTCGCCCGCCATTTGAAACCGCGTCCTCCCTCACGTCTGCGGATGTTGCTTTTGAGTGCGATTGTCAGAGTTGGGCAGAGCATATGACACATTTCTTAATTTTGACGACAGCGGGATGCGCACATCTGGAACGGTTGTTGTCCGTCCGCTCGCAAAGGTTGACATCACCGTTCTCGCGACTGTTAAATAGTTCATACGGCTGTCAGAGCGATGATAGTGCTACCTTGGGCAAAACGGGCATGCGAACGCCAATTGTACTGACAGCTCTGACCGGATTGCCACCGCATGGTGTCGACCGTCGACGCAAACATTGTCGGTTCGCAACTTGTATGCAACTCATGTTTCTCCTGGCCCTCTGCGGCCAGACGGCGCTTTCGGGAACGGCGCATGCGGCTGCCGCCAAAGACGGCAGACCAGCGGGAACGGTCATCGCACCGGCTCCAACTGCCTACGAGCTGCAGCTTCTTTATGCCGACCGCACATGGATATGGAAAAACGGCGCGGCCTTTTTCGCGCAGGACAATCGACGTCTCCAGGCCTGGACGTCCGGGCAGGACACCACGTCTGTCGCGGAGGGCAGATGGCTGGTGACCAAGGACGGCAAGATGTGCATGGAGCTCGCCTGGCGATCGAAAGGTTACACCGGCGAGCAGCACCGCACCTGCTACAGCCACCGCATTCAGGGCCGGAATATCGAGCAACGCAAGGATCCGGACGGGGAATGGTACGGTTTCAAGCGATCTCCCGAGGATCCTTCCGACGAATACAAGAAGTTCGAAGCAGGCGACACCAAGGGCGCGCAGTTCGAAGTGACCCGCAAGCTGGTCGATGCCAAAAAGTAGGCCGCGCTTCCGGCCGCGCTGAGATGGCCTGGCTGTTCTTCCCGTGCGCCTGTCGTGGAACCCGCGAATCGCTTATAGTTGAGTGGCTCGGCAGGCGCGATCGGCGCGCCGATCGCATTTAATCGCATTCAATTGCATCACCCGGACGACAAGACGATGGCCTGCCATACGGTTTTGATGAAATTTAATAATTAGTGATATCTAATATAACGTGTGATGTGCGAGTGGTCACTCATGCGGCGTGGAAGCGGCCCAAGTATAGTATGTCGCAATGCGCCCCTGGCTTATACTTGATAGCAAGGGACAGAGGATGAGAAATTCCGCGAGCGTATTTCGCTCAAGCAAGAATGTCGTATCTATTGCCGCGGCTGTGGCGCTGAGCTCTATGGTTGCAGGTTGTCAAGGTATGGACGCAACTGAAACCGGTTCGGTCCTTATCAGGCCCATCGTCCACCCGGTCCGCAGTCAGCCCGCGGTCCAGCCCGTGCAGGCCAGATTTCTCGTGCGCTCGCTCCGGGCCGACCTTCCGATCCAGATGACAAGCACAATAGGGACCGAAAGTGCCTACGCCTTTGCACCGCCGCAACGGATCAAAGCCAGCACGCCGGCGCCGGTGAACATCTCGTTCAATCCGGGCGATGGCAGCACGTTCTCGGGCGGCTCGCCTTATATCTGCAGCCCTAGCGGATTTGGCCAGCGCGCGAGCTGTCACCCCCGCTATCTCTGACCCGTCGGGCGACGACCGGCGCTGCCGCCCTCACTGGCGGCAGTTTCATGGGCCTGGTCTTCAGTCCGAAAAAGGGAGCGGCCGTCCTGACAATCGTATCGATGTCTGAAAGCTCCGGCACAAAGCCAAGATGTTCGCGTGCGCTTCCCGGGTCGGCGTAGAGCTCCGCCGGATCTCCGGGGCGTCGGCTCCTGAACACTGCCGGAACCGGCCTCGACGTCATTCGGCCGACCGCCTTGACAATCTCCTTGATGGAGACGCCTCGCCCTGTGCCGAGATTGACCGCAAGGCTTCGCCCGCCACCCTCGAGA
Organism: Mesorhizobium sp. M7A.F.Ca.US.005.03.2.1; assembly: GCF_003997795.1. Classification (NCBI taxonomy): domain Bacteria; kingdom Pseudomonadati; phylum Pseudomonadota; class Alphaproteobacteria; order Hyphomicrobiales; family Phyllobacteriaceae; genus Mesorhizobium; species Mesorhizobium sp. M7A.F.Ca.US.005.03.2.1. The sequence goes on from NZ_RZRP01000036.1 coordinate 7,167, forward strand.
TGCATGAGCGCTTTCAGGTGGGCGCGGGCCAGATCGGTGACGTGGATATAATCCCTTACGCAAGTGCCGTCCGACGTGTCGTAGTCGGTGCCGAAAACCTCGATCGCGTCGATGATGCCCGATGCGGCCATGAGCACTCTGGGAACCAGATGGGTTTCCGGCGAATGCCACTCACCGAGCTCGCCATCGGGATCGGCGCCACAAGCATTGAAATAGCGCAGGATCGCAAATTTCATTCCGTACGCGGACGCATAGTCGCCGATGATCTGTTCGCCGATCAGCTTGGTGCGCCCATAGGGGCTGATCGGATTTTGCGAGGAGGTCTCGCGAACCGGCAACGCCTCCGGCACGCCGTAGGTCGCACAGCTGCTGGAGAAGATGATGTTTTCGATCGAACTCGCGCGTGCGGCATCGAGCACCGCGATGGTGCCTGTCACATTGGTCGAATAATATTCGGCCGGCTCGCGAACGGACTCTCCGACATAGGCCAGCGCAGCAAAATGGATCACGGCCGTCGGCCGGTGCGTTTCCATCGCCCGCCGCAGTGCATCCCGATCCCGGATATCGCCGACGACAAGCGGCCCCCAGGCGACGGATCTCTCATTGCCGCGGCTCAGATTGTCGAAAACCACCGGCATGTAGCCGGCGGCGGCCAACTGCTTGCAGGTGTGGCTGCCGATGAAGCCGGCTCCACCCGTCACCAGGACCGCCGGCCGGCTCATGAAGCAGCAGCTCCTCTGGCGGTGTGACTTCCGTAGAGCAGGGTATCAAAATACTCGACGGTACGCGCGAGCCCCTGGCTCAAGCTGATTTTCGGCTCCCAGCCGAGATTGGCCCTGGCAAAGGAGATGTCCGGCTTGCGTTGCCTGGGATCGTCGACGGGCAGCGGCCGATGCACGATCTTCGATCGGGCGTTGGTGTAATCGACGACCAGCGTCGCCAGTTCCATGATGGTGAATTCGGCAGGGTTGCCGAGATTGACCGGGTGGGCGGGCGCGTTCGGCGCATTCATCAGCCGGATAAAGCCCTCGATCAGGTCGTCGGCATAGCAGAAGGAGCGCGTCTGCTGGCCGCTGCCATAGACGGTCAGGTCCTCGCCGCGCAGCGCCTGGACGATGAAGTTCGAAACCACACGTCCATCGTCGGGCTGCATGCGGCGACCGTAGGTGTTGAAAATGCGGGCGACACGAATATCGAGACCATAGGTTCTCGAATAATCGAAGAACAGGGTTTCGGCCGAGCGCTTGCCTTCATCGTAGCAGGAGCGCGGCCCGTGCGTGTTGACGTTGCCGAAGTAGCTCTCGGGCTGTGGATGCACGAAGGGATCGCCATAGACTTCGGACGTCGAGGCCTGGAATATCTTGGCCTTGTTCTGTCGCGCGAGTTCCAGAAGGTTCAGCGAGCCAAGCACGCTTGTCTTGAAGGTGTGGATCGGATCTGCCTGGTAGTGCGGCGGAGAGGCTGGGCAGGCGAGATTGTAGATCTCGTCGCACTGAAGGTCCGAAGGCAGTGCATCGACGATGTCGTGCTCGATGCAGCTGAAGCTCGGATTGCGCTGAAGGGCATTGAGATTGTATCTTTTGCCGGTGTGGAAATTGTCCAGCGCGACAACGTCGTATCCGTCCCGCAAAAGACGTTCGCACAGATGCGAACCTAAAAATCCCGCTCCTCCGGCGACAAGGGCGCGTCGTCGGCTTTGGCTGGCGTCCTTTTGGCTGCCGGATTCCAGTTTCAGAACCTTGACAAGCTTAGTCATGCTTTCCTCATACGCACCGAACACGCTACCGCCGGGCCGGGACAAAGCATCGCCCGGCCACGTTCCTGAGAACGTGGCAAACCTCCGCATCTGCGGAACCGCCATCACTGATGTGCGTCAATTGTTCTTTGGCTTTCGCGAAGCTGGTGCGACTACACAACCTCCGTGCTGCCGCTCAGCATTCTCCGCGCCCCGAAATCGCGATCACACGCCCGGTGTCACCATCGATTGCTCGCCCAAATTGCACATCCCAACGCATCGAAAATATACCTGTGGAAATTATAGTCAACTAAATTAGCAATTTCTTAACCAAATGCGCTCGCGAATGGTTAATCATGAAAGCGGCTACGGCCTCTCGGATCGAAGCATGGCGCACAAGGCAAATCCTGTTTACGAATCAGCATATTGGCTCGATCGACGTCAACATGTTGCCGGACGCGGCAAGCTGTCCCTTGAGGTAGAATCAAAACCTGACAGCAAGAACGGCCAAGAATGAGCCGACAGCAATATTCAGCGCGGCGCGCGAAATACACGGCTTAATTTTTGAGCGCATAGGTAGAACGTTATCGGCATTGTTGCGCAGCCACGCCGCCAATCTGGTTGCGCTCGCACCCCGCACGGTCCACCTCCAGGGTGGCTGCCGCAACTGGCCATCGCCTTTTGGCCGTCGGGGCGCTATTGGCAAGGTTACGATACGCCATGGTGATGTGAATGCGCTTTCTGTTTGTCCTGATCCTGCTTGTCGGCGCCGGCGTCGGTGTCATCTATCCCTGGGCGATGAGCAATTTCTCCGGGCACGAGATCGGCACCTGGCGGGTCTATGAGCAAGGCCGTTTCAAGCCGCTGACGGTGCCGCTCTCCGGCCGCGATGCGCCGGTGCGGGTGCTGGTCGACCTGACCGCAAGAGCCGAGCGCATCGTCTCGCAGCAGCGCACCGTGCTGACGCTGACCGCCGCCAGCAATGGCCGCACGGTGCTCGCCTCGACGCTGCAGTTCAACCATTCCGACAATCCTCGCCAGGCCAGCCCGCAACTGCCCGACAAGATCTTTCGCGACGAGGCCGGCGTCATCGCGACCGTCAGCCCGGGTCCCTACGTCTTCACCGTCGGACCGGGTGATGCCGACGACATACCGATGCGGGCTGTCGATCTCATCCTGCGCTCCGGCGCAGGCGAGATCGACAGCCGTGCACGGCCGGTCGGCTTCGCGCTGATGGCGATCGGCCTGATCGGATTTTTGCTGACCTTGCGCACTCGAGGCGGTCGGCCGGAAAATCCGAACTCTCAGCCGCCACCGCCGCGCTGGGGCAGGGGCTGATGCATGTCGCCCAAAAGTGTGCAGCGGTTTTGGGACAACGACATGCATAACGGCACAAGACGATGAACTACCGCCACGCTTACCATGCCGGGAATTTCGCCGACGTCGTCAAGCATGTCGTGCTGACGCGCTTGCTCGAGTATCTGAAGCAGAAGGACAAGGCGTTTCGGGTCGTCGACACCCATGCCGGCATTGGCCGCTACGATCTGTCGTCGGCCGAAGCGCAGAAGACGGGTGAGTGGCAAGGCGGCATCGGCAGGCTGATCGATGCCCCGTTTGCCGCGCCGGTGGCAGCACTGCTCGCGCCTTATCTGGAGACAATACGGTCGCTCAACCCTGAGGGTGGCATCCAGAAATACCCGGGCTCCCCGTTGATTGCGCGCCATCTCATGCGCAAGCAGGACAGGCTGACCGCGATCGAGCTGCACCCCAAGGATGCCGCGAGGCTGAGGACGTTCTTTGCCGGCGATTTCCAGGCCCGGATCATCGAACTCGATGGTTGGCTCGCGCTCGGCGCCCATCTGCCGCCGAAGGAGAAGCGCGGCCTTGTTCTCATCGATCCGCCATTCGAGGAAGCGGGTGAGTTCGATCGCCTCGTCGACGGGCTCATAAGGGCGCACAAGCGCTGGCCAGGCGGCATCTACGCGCTCTGGTATCCGATCAAGGACCGCAAGGCGATCATCGCTTTCCGCAAGGCGCTGAAGCAATCGGGCATCCCGAAGCTGCTCGACATCGAATTCGAGATCAGGCCGGCCTCTTTGGAACCCAGCCTCGACGGCAGCGGTCTGCTGGTGGTCAATCCGCCGTTCACGCTGGAGGGCGAGCTGCGGACGCTGCTGCCGGCCCTGCACAGGCTGCTTGCGGTGGGGCGGCCGGCGCACTGGTCGTTGGAATGGCTGGCCGGCGAGCAGGCTTGAGGCGGGCTCATTGACGACCCGGGACCCGCGCTCTTTTGGATCCGGGCATGAACGTGCCAGAGCCATTCCGGTGCCGTGTAAATTCGGCTTTGGTCGAAAAGCAGTTTCAAACTGGGAAACCATTGTCAACGCAACCGCTTGACCGCCGCCGAGCGAATCCGCACAGTGCGCACAATCGACCTTGAGAGGCTGCCATGACTCGCTTCGCCAAATCCGCTCTTGCCGCCCTGATTTCGCTCTGCACCCCGCTTGCCGCGCCTCTCGGTATCACCCAGACCGTGCAGGCCGCCGATCTTACGGTCTATTCCGATGAAGACAGCGGGGTCTGCGGTCAGCCTTGGGTACTGAACAAGATCACCAGCCGCTTTTCCTATCAGGTGCATCACGTGCCGCATCTGCCGGATGTAGAGATCACTGATTTCCGGCGCATTCACCAGCATCGCTATCTGGCGGCCGACGATACCTGGCCGATCGGTCGCCGTTATTGCGGGGCCACCGTCAGCCTGTCCGACGGCCGCGATCGCACCATCTGGTACCTGATCGAGGAAGGCCAGGGCTTTGCCTCGATCGGCGACAATGTCGAATTCTGCGTCTCGGGCTTCGACCGCTGGATGGTCTACAACGGCCGCTGCCGCATTCTGCGCTAAACCCGGTTTCCCCTTCCAATCTCTTTCGCGCCTGTGGCTTGATCGGCTGCAGGCGTTTTTCGTGCTGCGTTGACAGCTGGCGCGATCCGTCGCATAGATATGAGGCAGACCTGTCTCACCACCTTGGTATGCGCCATGACACCATCGCCCGTTTCCGATAAGCGCCAGCACGTCCTTGAAACGGCCTACGTGCTGTTCAAGCGCGCCGGTTTTCATGCGACGGGTATCGACCGGATCATCGCCGAAGCCGATGTGGCCAAGATGACGATGTATCGCCACTTCCCCAGCAAGGACGAATTGATCGTCGAGGTGCTCGACTATCGCGCTATGCGTTTCGACCGCCAGCTCGACCGGCTCGCCCAGGAGGGCATTCCGCCGGAACAGAAAATCGGAAGGATCTTTGACTGGCATGCACGCTGGTTCCGCAGCGCCGATTTCCATGGCTGTCTGTTCGCACATGCATTGGCCGAGTTCGGCGATCCCGGGCATCCGGTTTTCAAGGCCGTTGTCAGGCAGAAGAACGGCCTCAAGCGGCGCATGCGGTCTATCCTCGAAGAGATGATGCCGCGCGGCCGCGCCGAAAGCGTGGCGGCGACACTGCTTATGCTGATCGAAGGTGCGACCTTGCTGGCGCAGATGGGGCCGGCCGACGCCGCCATTCGCGACGCCCGCAAGGCGGCCATGGGCATCGTCGCTGCTTCGCGTAAGTCCCAATGAGCCCGCTGGTCATCGGGCTCGCATTGTTTGCGGCGATCCTGCACGCAACCTGGAACGCGTTCCTGCGCACGGGGGCCGACAGGTTGTGGACCGTCACCGTCATGAGCTTTTCCAGTACGGCGCTCGCCATCCCCTTAGCCTTCTTCCACGCCCTTCCGGCCGCGCCGGCCTGGTCCTACATTGTGCTCTCGGCCTGCCTGCAGGTTGGCTACAGTTTGTTTCTGGTGGCCGCCTACAGATATGGCGAGCTGGGACAGGTCTATCCGATCGTTCGCGGCAGCGTGCCGCTGCTCGTCACGCTCGGCGGGTTCTTCCTGGCCAACCAGCAGCTCACTCTGCCGCAGACCATCGGTGTCGCGCTGGTCGCGGGCGGCATCATGGGCCTTTCTCTCGGAAGGGGCAGGGCCGCCACGACATCGATACTCTATGCGCTGGCAACGGGAGCGATCATCGCCGCCTATGCGACGGTCGATGCGCTCGGCGTTCGGGCGGCGGGAAACGCCGGCGCCTATACCGCATGGGTGCTGCTGATCTACGGCGCGTTGCTGCCGGCGGCCTTCGTCGCCTGCCGTGGCCGGCTCACAGTCGACCTGGGTGCGCCGGAAACCTGGAAGGCGCTGGGCGGCGGCCTGTTTGCACTTCTGGCCTACGGTGTCGTGGTCGCGGCCTTCGCGCTCGGACCGGCCGGTCCGATCACCGCGATCCGCGAAACCAGCGTCGTCTTCGCGGCCTTCATCGGACGTCTGTTCCTCGGCGAGGTGCTGACGCCGCGGCGGGTCGGCGCCTGCGCCATCGTCGCGCTCGGCGCCATCTGCCTCGGCTATCAGCCGTGACGGAAATGCGCATCGCGCAGTTTCTCGATTTTCCTGATGGCGCCGACAGGTAAACCGGCTAGTCTGGACTCCCGAGAGCGGCATTACCCTCGGGAGTTTTCATGGATCTCGCGACCTCGCTTGCCTTTGCGGCCGCCTTCTTCGTGTTCGCTGCCAGCCCGGGTCCGGACAACATGACGATCATCGCGCGCACAATCTCCAATGGCGCCGCGTCGGGCATCGCCTACGGTGCCGGCACCGTGGTCGGCATCCTCATCTTCCTGATCCTCGCCGCCTTCGGCCTGTCGATCGTCGCCGCCAAGATGGCGATCGTCATGACGGTGCTTCGCTATGGTGGAGCGGCCTATCTGGTCTGGACGGGCATCAGGCTGTGGATGGCGGCGCCCGTCATTCCCGAACTGCAGCCCATCTCAGGACGGCGAGGGCTGTTGATGATTTTTGCCACCGGCATCGCGCTCAATCTTGGCAATCCGAAAATGCCGTTGTTCTACATTGCGCTGTTGCCTAGCGTCGTCGGCGCATCGCTCGACGCAGGTCATCTCGGTGTGCTGATGATGGTGATCGTGGCCGTCGAGGTCGTGGTGATCGGCGGTCATGTCGTCCTCGCCGGTCGCGCCCGCAGCCTGTTGCGCACACCAAGGATCGTACGCCGGGTGAACCGCGCGGCGGGCGGTGTGATGATCGGCGCCGGCGTTGCCGTTGTTGCCGCGCGCTGAGCGGATTGCCCAGTCATCACGCTATTTCCTGCGCGCCGCCGCCTCGGCCTGATCGAGGATCTTGCGCAGGAATGCGGCATGGCCGCGGAACGCGCGCCGTCCGCTCGTCGTCGCCCTGACGCGCGTCTGCGGCCGGCGGCCGACGAACAGCTTTTCGATGTCGACATAACCAGCCCTGGCCAGCGTATCGAGATGCGCACCGAGATTGCCGTCGGTGACGTCCACGATGGCTTTCAGCCCGGTGAAATCCAGCGTTTGCCGCCTTTCCAGCATGCTCAGCGCCGCCATGATCCTGAGCCGAGTGCTCTGGTGGATGATTTCGTCGGCACTCATCGATTGGCTCCGGCGCAGCCAAGCCGGAGGCCGCCGACAACCATGCTGCCGCCGTGGCGGACCGTCTTGGCAATCTCGAACGGCGACAGCGCCGCTTGCTCCTGTGCGATCGACATTGAAATGCTCCAGCATGCTGTACAGAATACTCTGCCATGTAGAGTTATCTGTCAATTCACGAGCAGGCCGATCTGCGTTCGTGCTTGACAAGACGATGCACCGATCGGCTGTCGCATTGCAGTATAGATCGTCCGCCTGCACGAGATGATCGCACCGATGAGGCAGCGGTCATGATATCGGCGACCGACGATCGACACGCAAAGCTGCTCGCTGATCTTCGGAGCTTCACGAGAGGAGCGCTTCCGCGGACTGTGGAGAATGTCGGCGACACATTCTAGCCAATGGTCGAAGATCAGAAGTGAATTTCTGCGACGATCAGCACGACCATGTGCCGATCGTAACCGAAATTTAAGCTGCGAAAATCAGTCTATTGCTTCGCTGGCTAGCAAGCCGCGAGTCAGATATGCATGAGCGCGCCGGGTCATTACGGCCGTCGGCACAAAGGAAGGGGCATCGCATGGCTAAGCAGTCATCCAAAGCGCCGGCGTCCAAGGCACCGGCAAAGAAAGCACCCGCAAAAGCAGCGACGGCAAAGGTCGCAGCTGCAGTGAAGAAAGCAGCACCTGCTGCCAAGCCGAAGGCCGCGGCGGCCAAGGCAAAAGCAGCACCGGCCAAGAAGCCGGCAGCGAAAGCTGCGGCGAAACCGGCAGTGAAGAAGGCGGCACCCGCCAAGGCAGCGGCAAAGCCGGCTGCCAAGGCGGCACCGGCCAAGAAGCCTGCAGCGAAAGCTGCGGCGAAACCCGCAGCGAAGAAGGCAGCAGCACCTGCCAAGAAACCGGCTGCCAAGGCTGCACCAGCCAAGAAGCCGGCTGCCAAGGCTGCTCCGGCAAAGAAGGCTGCGGCAGCGAAATCTTCAGCGCCGGTGAAGAAAGCGGCACCTGCGGCCAAGCCGAAGGCAGCGCCCGCGAAGGCCGGCAAGAAGTAGTCGCGCTTCCCTCGCCGGGGGCGGTGCCGAAACAGTCAAGGGCGGGTGCCTCACAGGGCGCCCCGCTCGTTGTTTAGGCAGTCGGAAGGCGAGAACAGAGGCGGACGGAGGATATCTTTTCGCAGCTCCCAGGACTTCGCCATAGGGCGGAGTCCGGTGGGGCTTTTTTCGTGTCATTCATGCGGGTGATGAAACATCGGCGCGAGGCTCGTCGGTCTTGCCAGTCGGCTGGCGGCTTCGCGCGATCCCGGCAACCATGGTGATGAAGCACCGTCTTCATGGAGCGCTCGCTAAACGGCCCTGGCCGCTGCGTCGCTCGCTGGCGGCTGGGTTTTCCGCTTCTGGCCATTGCCCGATCGCGCCCGATCGGTCAACACTGCCGGCCTGCAAAACAGGAAACGGATCATGCCCAGACTGCTCTATGCGTCGTCTTCTCCCTACAGTTCCAAGGTACGAATGGCGGCAGCCTATGCCGGCATCGCTGTCGATCTGGTGCCGATCAAGACCGAGGAGAAGCCGGCCGACTTGATGATCGCCAACCCGCTCGGCAAGATTCCGGTTCTGGTGCTCGACGACGGTCGCTCCATCCATGACAGTCGCGCCATCACCCAGCATCTCAACCGTTTGTCGAAGAGCGCGCTTTTTCCACGCAATCCCGACAAGCGGCTCGAGGCAGAAGTGCTGGAGGCATTGGCCGACGGCATTTGCGACTGTGCGCTGTCGATGGTCTATGAACGGCGCACGCGGCCTGAGGAGATGGTCTATCAGCCCTGGCTCGATCGCCAGTGGGCGAAGATCACGGCGGCACTCGACCTGCTCAACGCCAACCCGCCGAAGCTGCCGAAAAAGATCACCGCCGGCCAGATGGCGCTGCGCGCCTGCCTTGGCTATCTCGCGCTGCGCTTTGCCGGGAAATGGGAGAAGGGTCGCGCCCGGCTGACGCGGTGGGCGGCACGCTTCGACGAGAAGTTTCCAGAACTGAAGCCCTGCATTCCCGGTTGACCGCCCATTACCCGAATAGATTTACCCGGAAATCACGCGAGCATAAAAAAAGCCGGGCGCGAGGCCCGGCTTTTTCGTGTCGTGGCTTGAACGACTTAGAACTTCATACCGACGCCGAAGGTGACGCGGTTGTCGGTGGCCTTGACCTTGCCGATGCCATCGAAGCTCTTGCTGCCGAAGTCGGTGTAACGATACTCGACGCGACCGAAGACATTGTCGGTCAGCTTGATGTCGGTGCCGAGACCAGCGGTCCAGCCGAGCAACGTGGCGCGGTCCGAACCGTATACGTCGTCTTCGACCTTCAGGCTTCTTCCGGCGAGACCGCCGGTGCCATAGAGCAGGATTTCGGGGGTCACGGCATAGCCGAGACGGGCTCGCAACGAACCCTCGAAGCCGGCCTTGGAATTGACGCCAGAATCGTCGCCCTTGACGCCGTTGTAGCCGAGTTCGGCTTCAGCGCCGTAGACGAAGTTCTCTTGCTGCCACTGATAGCCGCCGAAAACGCTGCCGACGAAGCCCTTGGTGCCGACGTCAACATTGTCAACACCCAGATCCTTTTCCTTGGTATGGCC
>NZ_RZRP01000370.1:0-6004 GCF_003997795.1 Mesorhizobium sp. M7A.F.Ca.US.005.03.2.1
CAGGGCATTGACCGTCCCGGCGCGCAACCGAATCCGCCCGTCGACCAGGGCGGGAACGCCTGCAAAGCTCTTCGCGACATTTTCGGCGCTGAGGAGAAGCGGCGCGGTGGCGCCGTTCTCGTTGGTGATAGCTTCGTTCTGCGTCATCTTCCCGTCCTCCTCGGGATGAGATGGTGCGGGCGCTTGTCGGCCCGCAGCCCTTTCGTCTTCAGGCAGCCTTGTTGATCTCGGCCCGGCGCACGGCTTCTTCCCAACGGCTTTCGATGAAAGCCTTGGCATGCGCGGCGAGCGGATTGTTGTCGGTCCAGGTGTCGCGCCAGATGCCGCACACACGCGACAGGGCTTCATCGACGATGGCGCTGGAGAAGCTCTCGAAGGTGACGTCGCGATTGTGGAAGCCAATGTCCACCAGCGCGGAAAAGATGCTCGCGAAATCGATCGTACCGGTGCCGAGATAGCCGCGGTAGTTCTCGTTGAAGTGGAAATAACCGAGCTTGTCCCCAGCCAGACGGATCGCTTCGGCCTGGCTCGCCTCTTCGATGTTCATGTGGAACGTGTCGAGATGCAGGAAGACGTCGTCGCGGCCGGTGTCCTTGATGAACTTCAGGCCTTGCGCGGTCGTGTTCAAGAGGTTGGACTCGAAGCGGTTCACCACTTCCAGAACGATCTGCACGCCGCTATCCCTGGCCACCTCGGCGGTCGCGGCGATGGCGTCGGCGCTGTTCATCCAGCCGGTTCGTGTGGGCAGCCCGTCATACTTGCCGTGCATCGAATAGAGAATGCCGCCCAATCGGATGCCGCCGATGTCGCGGACCGCCTTGACCGCGTCGGACAAGAGCGCCTTTCCCTTGGTGACCACGGCCTTGTCCTCGCTCGAGACGTCCGCATCCGCCGACAGGCCCATCGTGACCACGATCTCGATGTCCAGTTCCTTGGCTTGCTTCGCCAGGCGGTCGAGGTCGAATTTCTCGGGCCGCAGATAAGCGAACTCGATCAGCCGGTAACCATGATCCGCCGACTTGGCGAGTGCCATTTCCAGGCCCTCCTGGGTCAGGCCGTTTGTCCAGACAAATGAATGGATACCAAGACGCCGCATTCAGATCCTCCGATAATTAGGTTTGCATGTTAAAGATACAAACTTGATCCCTGAATGCCTAAAATTCAGCTCCAGCGCAAGAGGAGTTGTGGCATTGGTCGGCGCGAGCCAATCATGCTGGATTAAAAAAATGCGGAAAAACAGACAGTTGAGGGGCATCATGGAGGTGCGAGAAAATTTTCTCTGACCCATGCGAGAAACGGGATATGCAGCTTTTGACAACAAATATCCCATCACTTGCGCAGACCGAGCGGCATGGACCGTCGCTCGGCGAGATGCAAGGCGAATGCGGAACGAGCAGAACCCGGTCCAACGTTCGTCAGTTCCTGCCAAGGCATTCGCTTGGGACCAGCCGGCGGACGCCCGATCCTCCGGCTTGCCCAAGCGCGCACCCGGACGCGGCGACGCGAAAACCCTCAGCCGGGAAACAGGTCCAGGATCGACGACAGACGGTTGGCACTGAGATCGATGTCGCTGAGCGGGCCGCCGCTGGGGAGATAGCCAACCACGAACAGACCGGCGGCCCGTGCGGCCTTGGTGCCGGTGCGGCTGTCTTCCACAGCGACGACGGATCCCGGAGCTATGGCGAGCTGCCGGCAGGCCTCGCGATAGGGCGTTGGGTCGGGTTTGCCGACCGTAACGTCGTCGAGGCTGATTGTGAGGCTCATATGGTCGAGCACGCCGAGCGCATCGAGATTGGCATTGACGACTTGCCGGCCGGAATTTGACACGCAGACCTGCGGGATGCCGCGGTCAGCCAGGGTCCGGATCGTCTCGACCGCCTCGGGGATCGGGATGGCGTCCGCCCGGTTGGCGACGTAGTGGGCATTGATGGCGGCGAGCCACTCCGCCTGGTCAAGCCCGACTGGGAGGCGCGGACGCAGCATTGTCCAGACGTCGCCCATATGGATGCCGCGAAAGGCTTGGTCGGGCAGGTCGTCAAGATCGACGTTCCAGTTGCGGCAGCCGGCGAGGAGAGATTGATGATGCAACGGCTCGCTGTCGATCAGCGTTCCGTCGATGTCCCAGGCGACGGCGCGATACATCACGATGGCGATCCAGCTTTGGTCGCGCCAGGAGCCGATAGGCGTGTATAGAGATCGCGATAGCGGCGGTAACCGTCGCGGTAGATGTCGGCCTTTCGCGGGTCGGGATGGAGCCGGTCGGCGAAGCTGACGAAACCGGAAACGCCCGACCAGTCGTCGGTCAGGCCGGTGCCTATCGCCGCCGTCCAGGCAGCGCCGATGCAGGAGCCGGGGTGCCCGGTCAGGCGTTGGACCGGCTTTTGCAAGACATCCGCGACAATCTGCATCCAGACCTTGCTGCTTGAGCCGCCGTCGGAGGCGAGATAGCGCTCGGTCCGATGGCCCATGTCGTTGAGCACCTCGACATGATGCGCGATGGCAAAGGCATAGGCCTCGAGCAAAGCGCGCCAGACATGGCCGATATCGTGCGAAAGCGTCAGGCCGTCGATCACGCCGCGGGCCGCTGGATCATGGATCGGCGTCTTCTCGCCAAGGAAATAGGGCAGGATGATGAGGCCGTCGGCACCGGCGGGACGCTCTGCCGCCAGCGCATCGAGCCGCTGGTGTACGGAAATACCCTCGGCCTGTGCCGCGGCCATCTCGCCGCCGGCGAAATTGCGTACGAACCAGTTGAGGGCGGAGCCGCCTGTCGACATGCAGCCATTGGGCATGAACAGGCCCGGCACCAGGTGATAATCGAGATACATGCGCGGATCGGGCTTGATCTGATCGGTAGCGATCAGGATATCGACCGAGCCGCCGAATTTCAGGAGGACATCGCCCGGCTTGGCGACGCCGGCGCCAAGCGCGGAGGCGATCATGTCGGCTGCACCGCCGACGACCGGTGTCCCCGCCATCAGGCCGGTCTCATCGGCGGCCTTCGCCGAGACGGAACCGAGGATCTCATGCGAGGCGATCTTTCGTGGCACGGCCGAGCGCGGTATGTGCGCGAGCGCCACCAGATCATCGTCGATCCGGTGCGTCGAAACATCGACGAAGCCGGCCTCCAGCGCCCAGTTCTGCTCGACCGCACGTTCGCCGGTGAGGCGCCAGTTGATATAATCGTAGGAGCCGAAAACGGTGGCGATGCGGCCGAACACCTCCGGCTCGTGACGCTCAATCCAGCGCAGCTTTGCGGTGACGAGCTGTTGGTTGATGCCGTTGCCGGCCTTGGTGATGAAAGCCGTCTCATCGCATTCGGTCCGCAGTTCGGCCACTTCGGCGCCACAGCGGCCGTCGCTCTGCTGGATGCTCGGCCGCAGCACTTCGCCCTTCTCGTTCAGAAGAACGACCGCCGGCAGCATGCCGGTGGTGCCGACCGCCACGATTTCCTCGGCCTTGATGCCGCTGGTCCTGAGCAACTCCTGCACGATGCCGCGGACATTGGTCCACCATTGCGCGGGATCTTCCTCGGCCCAGCCCGCATGCTCGGAGTGCAGCGTGACGGGGCGCGAGGCGAGGCCCAGCACCTGATCGGGAAGCCGGATCAGGATGCCGATCGTCGAGGTGGTGCCGATATCGAGACCGAGAACGAACGCCATGTCGAATCCATTGAAATGCTGGGAAGGGCAGGCGGGCGAAACCTGTCTGCCTCGTTGTGTCGCACTGCTCGATGCCAGTCGATCATTCCGGCCGCCGGCCTGCAACGATCGATATGATCACCGCGAGCCGGCGCGATGGCCGGCATCGCCGTGGAAGCCGTCCTCAGCGCAAAGTGGCGACAACATCCATGAAGCGCTTGACCCGATCGCCGTCGACGGCGTTCCAGGTATTGCCATCGATCTTGAAATGGGTCCCGATCACGACGCCGCTCGCCAGCGAAAGGACGTCGCGGACATTGTCGATGTTCACGCCGGTGTTGGCGAAGACCGGCACGTCCTTGATCGTCTCGCAGACGCTGCGCAGGTGGGACTGGTCGGCCGGCTGGCCGGTGATCGGACCGGAGACGAGGATCGCGTCTGCCATCGACGAGAACACCGCGCTCTTGGCACGCAATTCAATCGGGCGCTGGTCGAGCGAGTGTGCGAACTCGGCATTGATGTTGAAGAGAAGCTTCATGTCGTCGCGACCAAGGTTGTGCCGCAGGCGCGAGGCGGCGGCGCAATCGGGCTCCCACAAGCCCATATCGGAAGCGAACAGGCCGGTGAAGATCTCGCGCACGAAACGGGCTCCGGTGGCGGCTCCGATCGCGACGCTGGCAGTCGGATCCCAGAGATAGTTGACGCCAAACGGCACTTTCAGCTCGGGCTTCACCGCCTGGACGATGGCAGTCATGGCGGCAATGCCCTCGGGCGGCGCCTTGAAGACATAGGGGCGGTCGTTCTCGTTGCCGAACATGATGGCATCGACGCCGCCGTTCTGCAGCTTGCGGATGTCGGAGAGTACGCCATCGATCAGCTTGTCGAGGCCGCCATCGGCATCATAGAGGGGCGTTCCCGGCAGGGCACCGATATGTGCCATCGAGATGACAGCCTTCTTCTTGTCGCCGAAAAATTCAAATACCATCGAGTCTTCTCCTTGGGGATAAAGTGAAATGGCGCGCCTCAGTCGCGCGTCAGTGGCGGCGCGATGCGCAGGTCGACCTTGGCCGCGGCGAGCGCCGCGACGATCTTGGCCGGCGGCTCGGCATCGGTGATGAGGATGTCGAAGTCCGACAGTGGCGCTATCCGCACCAGCGACATGCGCAGGAATTTGGCGGAATCGCACAGGACGATCTTGGTGCCTGACCGCCTCAGATAGGCGCGCTTCATATCGGTATCATCGAAGGAATAATCGAAGAGGCCGTCCGCTGTGATACCGGAGACGCCGATCACGGCGACATCGAACCACAGCGCCTCGAACTGGGCGATGGCCGCAGGCCCGCCGGTCGACATCTCGTCGGCCCGTACGCGGCCGCCGGCAACATAGACTTCGGGCACACCGCCATTCAGCGCCGCCGCGATCCTGAGGCTGTTGGTGAACACCTTGGCGTGCGGAAGGTCCCTGAGGTGCTCGGCCATCAGATAGGTGGTGGTGCCGACATCCAAAGCGATCGTGCGGTATCCCGAAACCAGCGCGGCCGCGGCCGCGGCAATCGCGGCCTTCGGGTCGCGGCGCTGGCGCAAGCGCGAATCGAAACTCGGCTCTTCGCTGTCCATGGCGACCAGCGGCGGGTTGTCGGCCTCGATCGCGCCGCCATGGATTCGGACCAGCCTACCCTCGCGTTCCAGTTCGACGAGATCGCGGCGGATCGTCATGTCGGAAACGGCAAGTTCGGCCGCTGCCGCGGCGACGGTGAGCGACCCCGTCCGGCGCAGCAAAGCCAGGATGCGTGCCTGCCGGTCGTGCGCGAGAAGGCGCTGACGATCGGCGTCGCGCGGTGCGCCATGCGGCGATGTCTCAGGAAGGGTGGTGTCGTCTGCCATCGATGTATCCGGTGGGTAAGCCGCCGACGAAGCGGTCTGCTGATCTTCACACTACCGCATGATCAAACATTTTCAAACAAAAATATGTTTGCAGTGTTCGATTTTATTGGTATGCATCTCGATATCAACAAAATGCGTTCCGCCATCAAGCAGAGAGAATACGACCATGCCGGCTGTCTCCGTCACGCCTCCCGTGCTTGCCGAACTCGCGGGCAAGCGAGCCTTCGTGACGGGCGGTGGCGCGGGGATCGGCCGGGCGATCGCGACCGCCCTGACGCGGCAGGGCGTCGCCGTGGCGATCGGCGATCTGGATCCCAAGGCGGCACGTCAGGCGGCTGAGGAAATTGGTGGCGGTGCCGCCGCCGTCACGGTCGATGTCCGCCGCCGCGATTCCGTCGAGGCGGCCTTTGCCACCGTACTGGAAGCGCTTGGCGGCTGCGACATCCTGATCGCCAATGCCGGCGTGTCCACCATGCAGC
>NZ_RZRP01000371.1:0-5992 GCF_003997795.1 Mesorhizobium sp. M7A.F.Ca.US.005.03.2.1
AACGGAATGCTGATCATGTTGCTGTTTGCCGTTGGGGCAGCGCTGTTGAACGTAAGGCAAAGGCTACGGGTGAATTGACAGCCAACACATTAGAAACTCATACTGTAAGTGCCTGAAAATTTCTCGAAGCCGGTGGATCGTTCTGTTGGGGCAGTTGCCTCCGGCTTTGTTTGGGCAGGAAAAAAATAGAGAAAGCCGAAAAAATTCGGCGAGGAAAAAATGACAGAAGATAACAAGAAGAAACCGAATCCGATCGACATCCATGTTGGCAGTCGCATTCGGCTTCGCCGCAACATGCTTGGAATGAGCCAGGAAAAGCTGGGAGAAAACCTCGGCATCACATTTCAACAGATTCAGAAATATGAAAAGGGCACCAACCGCGTCGGCGCCAGCCGTCTGCAGGCGATCGCGTCCATACTCGGCGTGCCTGTCGCTTTCTTTTTTGAGGATGCGCCCGGCCAGGAGCCTGTGGCGGGCCGGGGATTTGCCGAGGACGCTTCGATGGCTTTCGCTGTCGAATTCTGCGGCAGCCCTGAAGGCCTTCAGCTCAACCGGGCCTTTGTCAAGATCGCCGACGCCAAGGTGCGCCGCAGGATCATAGACCTGGTCAAGTCCCTCTCCGCCGACGATCCCGACTGATCCTCAATCACGCCAGGACCGGCGGCGCCCCGCCGCCGGTGGCACAAGATAACGGCATCGACATTCATGCCAGAGCCGAAGCACCGCTTGACGAGCGGCGCTTCGCCCCGCTAACACGTGGCGCGCCAAAATCGGCAGCCTGCCGATCGTTTTTCAAGAGGGGACACCCGTGACGCGGCAGAACTACTTCTTTACCTCGGAATCCGTTGCCGAGGGCCATCCCGACAAAGTCTGTGACCGGATTTCCGACGAGATCGTCGATCTGGTCTATCGCGAAGCCAAGAAGACCGGCATGGACCCGTGGAAAGTCCGTGTCGCCTGCGAGACGCTGGCCACCACCAACCGTGTCGTCATCGCCGGCGAAGTGCGCGTCCCGGAAACGCTGCTGAAGAAGGACAAGGCAGGCAACATCCTCAAGGATGCCGCCGGCCATCCGGTCGTCAATCCGGCCAAGTTCAAATCGGTCGCCCGCAAGGCGATCCGCGAAATCGGCTACGAGCAGGCCGGCTTCCACTGGAAAACGGCGAAGATCGAGGTTCTGCTGCACGGCCAGTCGCCTGACATAGGCCAGGGCGTCGACAACGCTGCCGACCGTCAGGGCGAAGAGGGTGCCGGCGACCAGGGCATCATGTTCGGTTATGCCTGCCGCGAGACGCCGGATTTGATGCCGGCGCCGATCTACTACAGCCACAAGATCCTCGAACTGCTGGCTGCTGCCCGTCACGAAGGCAGCGGTGAAGCCGGCAGGCTCGGGCCGGATGCCAAGAGCCAGGTCACCGTTCGCTATGTTGATGGCAAGGCCGCCGAGGCGACGCAGATCGTGCTGTCCACGCAGCATCTCGATGCGAGCTGGGATTCAAAGAAGGTCCGCAAGGTCGTCGAACCCTATATCCGCGAGGCGCTGGGCGACCTCAAGATCGCCGACGATTGCATGTGGTACATCAATCCGACCGGCAAGTTCGTCATCGGCGGGCCGGACGGCGACGCCGGCCTGACCGGCCGCAAGATCATCGTCGACACCTACGGTGGTGCCGCACCCCATGGCGGCGGCGCCTTCTCCGGCAAGGACACCACCAAGGTGGACCGTTCGGCAGCCTATGCGGCGCGCTACCTGGCCAAGAACGTGGTGGCGGCGAAACTCGCCGACCGCTGCACCATCCAGCTTTCCTACGCCATCGGCGTCGCCCAGCCGCTGTCGGTCTATGTCGACTTGCATGGTACCGGCAAGGTCGACGAGGCAAAGCTCGAGGACGCGCTGCGCACGGTGATGGATCTGTCGCCGTCGGGCATCCGCCGTCACCTCGATCTCAACAAACCGATCTACGCCAAGACGTCGTCCTACGGCCATTTCGGCCGCAAGGCCGGCCGTGATGGGTCTTTCTCCTGGGAAAAGACCGATCTCGCCAAGGCGCTCAAGGACGCGGTCGCCGCCTGACAGCGGCGCCGCGAAGTCCCGCCATGGATCCGAAGGACAGACCAAGCCGCGCGACCGAAGCCTTTTTCGGTCGCCGGCGCGGCAAGACCATGCGTCCGCAACAGGCGGCCGCGCTGGAAAGCGGCTTCGGTGTATATCGGCTCGATCTGGCGGCCGAGCCGCCGGCCGATCTGCAAACTCTGTTTCAAACCGATGTCAGCGCGGTTCGCCTCGAGATTGGCTTCGGCGGTGGCGAACATCTCCTGCACCGCGCGACCGAGGCGCCTTCGATCGGCTTTATCGGCGTCGAGCCCTTCGTCAACGGCATGGCCAAGATGATGATGGCGGTGCGCGAGAAACCGCTCGCCAATCTGCGGGTTTATGACGACGACGCCACAAGGCTGCTCGACTGGCTGCCGCAGGCCTCGCTCGGCGGCCTCGATCTGCTCTATCCCGACCCCTGGCCGAAGAAGAAACACTGGAAGCGACGTTTCGTAAGCCCGGTCAATCTCGAGCGGTTCGCGCGCGTGCTGAAGCCTGGTTCAAAATTCCGCTTCGCCTCCGACATCGACACTTATGTCAACTGGACCTTGCTGCATTGCCGCGCGCATGGCGCGTTCGCATGGCAGGCTTGCGAGGCGGCGGACTGGCACCGGCCCTATGATGGTTGGCCGGGCACCCGTTACGAGGCCAAGGCCATTCGTGAGGGCCGGCGGCCCGCCTATCTTACCTTCATTCGGAAATAAGCTCGCGGTCTTAGAGCAATTCCAGGAAAAGTGTGAAACGGTTTTCCGTCCGGAATTGCGTCAAAGCTGGAAGCGGCGGCCGATGCGATCGAAGGCGGCAGGCTCGACGCCGAGGTTGCGCAGGTCGTCGGCGCGCGGCCTGCGACCGGCTTCCACGGCCCGTGAAGCGGCCACGGCGCTGCCGAATACGGTGAAGAAGTCGCCTATTGCAGAAAATATCTTGCGATTGCTCATGATCATGTCCTTTCGCGCACGTGTGACGCACGGCCACCTTTGTGCAGCGCAGGGTAAGTAGGTGCGTTTCAGCGCCGATCCCATGGGGGCCGCCGCATGGGCGCCATGCGCTCCATGCAACGCTGGCGGGGCCACCTCGATGGCAGCGTTGCCCGACCAGCATAGCGGGCTTGAAACACAGGCCGCGATCGTCTATATCAGCCTCAAATTCTTGGTCGGTATGACGAAGAGTGGGTCCACCCGGTCCCGCTCTTTTTTATTACCTGCCGATAACTTGGTAGAGAACGACAGGGCTTCAATGACTGCAACGGCAAGCGAGGGCGACGATCGCATCATCCGCGAAAGCGGCATCGATGCGCGCATCGCGCTGATCGTCCAGCCGGTTCTGCGCGGCATCGGCTTCCGCCTCGTGCGGGTGCATCTGTCGGGCCAGAACGGGCTGACGCTGCAGATCATGGCCGAACGCGAGGACGGCACCATGACCGTCGAGGATTGCGAAGAGGTCAGCCGCGCGGTGTCGCCGGCGCTCGATGTCGATGATCCGATCGAAAAGGCCTACCATCTTGAAGTCTCGTCGCCCGGCATCGACCGGCCGCTGGTCCGCAAATCGGATTTCACGACCTGGACGGGTCATCTGGTGAAGATGGAAACATCGATCGTCGTCGCCGACCGCAAGCGCTTCAAGGGCAAGATCGCCGAAGCCGGCGAAGACGATGTGCTGATCGAGCGCGACAAGGCAGCCTATGGCGAGGAGCCGACGGTGCGCGTCCCCTATGACGCGATTGCCGATGTGCGCCTGATCCTGACCGACGATCTCATCCGCGATGCCCTGTCGAAGGACAACAGGGCGCGCAAGGAAGCCAAGAAGCGCCGCGGCGAACCGGACGACGACGAGTCGGGTGCGGAAGCGGACGCCACGGAAGAACACGAACAGGAACTATGATTGAGCTGCCGGGCGCAAAGGTCCGGCAAACAAGCTCGGGAGAAAAACGATGGTTGTAAGCGCCAACAGACTTGAATTGCTGCAGATCGCCGACGCGGTCGCGCGTGAAAAGTCGATCGACAAGTCGATCGTCATCGCCGCCATGGCCGATGCGATCCAGAAGGCGGCGCGCTCGCGTTACGGTCAGGAGACCAACATCCGCGCCGACATCAACCCGAACACCGGTGAGATGAAGCTGCAGCGGCTGATGGAAGTGGTCGAGAAGGTCGATGACTATGCCACGCAGATCGCCATTTCCTCGGCTCGCGAGCGCAATCCCGACGCCCAGCTCGGCGACTTCATCGCCGAACAGCTGCCGCCCATGGATTTCGGCCGCATCGCCGCCCAGTCGGCCAAGCAGGTCATCGTCCAGAAGGTCCGCGAGGCCGAACGCGACCGCCAGTATGACGAGTACAAGGACCGCATCGGCGAGATCGTCAACGGTACCGTCAAGCGCGTCGAATACGGCAATGTCATCGTCGATCTCGGCCGCGGCGAAGCGATCATCCGTCGCGATGAGCTGATCCCGCGCGAGAACTACAAATATGGCGACCGCGTCCGCGCCTATGTCTACGATGTGCGCCGCGAGCAGCGCGGCCCGCAGATCTTCCTGTCGCGCACCCATCCGCAGTTCATGGCCAAGCTGTTCACCATGGAAGTGCCGGAAATCTATGACGGCATCATCGAGATCAAGTCGGTCGCCCGCGACCCAGGTTCGCGCGCCAAGATCGCCGTCATCTCGCGGGACTCTTCGATCGATCCGGTCGGCGCCTGCGTCGGCATGCGCGGCAGCCGCGTCCAGGCCGTCGTCGGCGAATTGCAGGGTGAGAAGATCGACATCATTCCGTGGTCGCCTTCTGCGGCGTCCTTCATCGTCAATGCGCTGCAGCCGGCGGAAGTCGCCAAGGTCGTGCTCGACGAGGATGCCGAACGCATCGAAGTCGTGGTTCCCGACGACCAGCTGTCGCTGGCCATCGGTCGCCGCGGCCAGAATGTGCGTCTGGCTTCGCAGCTGACCGGTTGGGATATCGACATCCTGACCGAAGCCGAAGAATCCGAACGCCGCCAGAAGGAATTCGTCGAGCGTTCGTCGCTGTTCATGGAAGCCCTCGACGTCGACGAGATGGTCGGCCAGGTGCTGGCCTCCGAAGGCTTCACCAGCGTTGAGGAAGTCGCTTATGTCGATTCCGGCGAGATCGCCTCTATTGACGGTTT
Source organism: Mesorhizobium sp. M7A.F.Ca.US.005.03.2.1 (assembly GCF_003997795.1). NCBI lineage: Bacteria > Pseudomonadati > Pseudomonadota > Alphaproteobacteria > Hyphomicrobiales > Phyllobacteriaceae > Mesorhizobium > Mesorhizobium sp. M7A.F.Ca.US.005.03.2.1. The sequence continues at coordinate 5,231 of NZ_RZRP01000371.1, forward strand.
CGACGAGGACACCGCTTCCGAAATCCAGACCCGCGCCCGCGAATATCTGGAGAAGATCGAGGCCGAGCACGACGACAAGCGCAAGGCGCTCGGCGTTTCGGACGAATTGCGCGAAATCCCCGGCGTCACCACCGCCATGATGGTGACGCTTGGCGAGGATGGCGTGAAGACGATCGAGGATTTCGCCGGCTATGCCGCCGACGACCTGACCGGCTGGAAGGAACGCAAGGACGGCGAGACAAAAGTCTATCCGGGCGTGCTGGCCAATCATGGCGTGACCCGCGCAGACGCCGAACAGATGGTTCTGGCCGCCCGCCTCAAGGCCGGCTGGATCACCGAAGACGAGCTTGCAGCCGAAGAAGTCTCGGCTGACGAAGCCGTTGGTGCGTGAGGTGAAACCGCATCGCACCGAACCCGCCCTTGGACGAGATGAACGATCGCACCTGCATCGTTACGCGCAAACAAGCCGAACCGGATGATCTGATCCGGTTCGTCGTCGGCCCGGATTCGGCCGTCGTTCCCGACATCAAGAGAAATCTGCCCGGCCGCGGTTGCTGGGTGAGCGCCGACCGCCTACATATCGACAAGGCTGCGGCGAAGAACCTCTTTGCCCGCGCCTTCAAGGCACAGGTGGTCGTGCCGCCCGATCTTGGCGGCATGGTCGACGGGCTGCTTTCCAGGCACGCTCTGGGCATGCTTGGTCTTGCCCGCAAGGCAGGCGCAATTTCGCTTGGTGCTACCAAGGTCGAGAGCGCGGTGCGC
>NZ_RZRP01000372.1:0-5987 GCF_003997795.1 Mesorhizobium sp. M7A.F.Ca.US.005.03.2.1
GCCGGCCGCCGGCTATCAATTCGACGCCAGCGGCGTCTCGCAGGGCCCCGCCCGACCGACGGCCAGCAACGGCGTCATGCACTTTTCGCTGCCGCAGATTCCAGAAGGACCGAAGTCACGGCCGGTGATCGCCATGGACTACAATCTCTATGTCAGGCATTCCGGCGGCTTCGAACGGCCAAGCCAAGCGGGCGAGTTCGCCAACCGGACCTATGATGCCTTCCGCGCCGCCTTCGACAAGCAGTATGCCGGCAAGCGCATTCCGCTGGAGCTCGGCTTCCACTTCGCGCTGATGAATGACGGCGCCTACTGGAACGCGCTGGAGCGTTTTGCCGGCGATGTCTGTGTCAAGGCCGATGTCGAATGCATCAGTTTTCGCGATTATGTTTCGCGCCAGGATGCCGGCCAGAGGCAGGTCTCGGTCGGCGGCTGAGCCGCCAACCCGGTTCGTTTCCAACCTCGATCTTTAGGCCGGATCCTCAGCGCCCTGCCTTGCCAGATAGCGCTGGTCGATATCGGGCAGCGGCTCGCCTTGCAGCGTCGCCTCGAAGGCGCGCAGGCGCTTGTGGACCGATTGCAGCTCGACGATGGTCGACCAGGAGGTGAGCAGAAACTGCAGTGAACCGGTCACCTTGCCGAATGCGTTCGAAATCTGGTTCAGCGCGCCGAACGTGATCTTGTGCGCCACCAGCGAGGGACCGAGGATCAGCAGCGAGAAAATGTTGTCGGCCTGCAGGTAGGTGTAACGGACGACGTTGAAATAGATGTAGTGGAAATAGAGCCTGAAATAATTGTGGCGAACATTCTCGAACAGCTCGGCCGTGGTGGCCGGCTGGGCCCGGTCCGCGTGATCCTCGCCGTAGACGAGTTCCTTGCGGTAGGCTGCCTCAACGCGCTGGTTGCGGAACTGCAGCCCTGGAAGTTTCAGACCTGCAACCATGACCGAGATCGTCCCGAACAGACACCAGGCAAGGGCTGCGACAACCAATGGCTGTGGAATCGCGCCGATAATCGGCAACTCGGTGATATGGGCCTGCAACTGGATCATGACCGGCAGGAATGCGATCAACGTCATAATCGACTGGACGAAGCTGGAGCCGAGATCTTCCATGATCTGCGAGAACCGCATCGTGTCTTCCTGGATGCGCTGCGAGGCACCCTCGATATGGCGTAGCCTGCCCCAATTCTCGACGAAGTAGTTGTTCATCGCCGTGCGCCAACGGAAGATCCAGTGACTGACGATGAAGGCGTTGACCACCTGCACATTCATGCCGACCAGGGCGAGCCACGAAAAATCAGCCAATCCGATATAAAATTCGCTGTTGGTCGACTTTCCAGTCCCCGACATCAGCCCCTGCACATAGTCGAAGAAAGGCCCATACCAGGCGTTGACGGCGACGCTGACCTGCACATTGAAATAGATGAAGAACAGGATGACCGCGGTCATCAGGATCGACCAGCGTTGCCATGGATGCGGCGAATACCAGCTCCAGAATGCGTAGAAGACGAGCACGCAGAACGCGAAATAGAGATAGAACCAGAGGAACGGCTTCGATACGAGGATGGCGATGCCGATGATGGGCGGCGCGCCGGCCGCGGCGGGCGGCAATCCGAAAACCGTACCTAATTGTTCACCACCGAAGAACCAGAACAGGATCGCCGCAAGGCTCCAGACGGCGGCCGAAGTGAAGAACAGCTTCGGCTGCGGGAAAAAGGATACGAACACTGTGGCGAATTCCTCGATCTAGGCGCAAATCAGCTGACGACAGCGGGCATAAAGTCACACATTAGTGGGAAAGAAAATGCCCGTGCCCGATGCCCGGCACAGCAAGCCCACAATCATGGCGATTTTGGCGCAGCCGACCATGTGATGGCGCCGGAGACGACCAGCACGATCGCGGCTGTGATCGAGGCGAGGAAGAAATCGCCGGACATCTGCGCCAGAAACCCGGCGGCGACCGGCCCGATGATCTGGCCAAGGCCGAACGCAGCCGTCATCAGGGCGAATCCGCGGCGCGCTTGGCGCCTGCTGCCGGGCGGCCTGCAGGCCAAATGCGGTGATGGCAATGAAGGTGCCACCGAGCAGCACGCCGGAAAGCAGCGGCCCGGTGGCGCCGCCGATGGCGACGCTGGCGGTGACGCCGGCAACTTCGATGAAGCACGCCAGCGCATAGGCGGCATAGAGGCCGGTGCGGGCCGCGATCTTCTGCCAGAGCCAGACTGAGGGAAAGCCCGCAAGACCGGCGACCATCCACACCATGGCCTCGAAGACGCGGCTGCCGCCGCCTTGCCGGACGATGGCGACCAGGAATGTCGCCGTCACCACATAGCCAAAGCCGAACAGGCCGTAGGCGACGATGACCTTGACCAACGACCGGTCCATCCGCAGTGCCGGCTCGCGGGTGACTTCGCCGTTGCCGAGCGGACCCTCATTGGCCAACAGCGCAACGAGGACGAAACCACAGGCCGAAATCGCCGCCGACCACAGCCAGCCTGCAGCCCAGCCCGAATGCTCGGCGACCAGCACCGCCATCATCGCCGCCGACACAGCGATGCCCAGGCCAACGCCACCGAAATGCCAGGCCTGCAGGTCGCTGCGACCGGCAGCGTTTATGTGGCTGAAAACGATACTGGCCATGAACACCATGACGAAGGCGCTGGCCAGACCGGCCAGAAAGCGGATGACGAGAAAGCCGGCCATCGCATCGGTCAGCCCCATCAGCGCGGCAAGGACCGTACTGGCGCCAAGCCCCGCCAGCATCAGCAGGCGCTCGCGCCCATGCGCCCAGCCGCCCGCCGCTGCCAACGCGCCGACGAGGTAGCCGAGATAATTGGCCGACGCGATCCAACCGGCATCGGCAGGCGACAGATGCAATTCCTGCATCATGCCGGGCAGGATCGGCGTGTAGACGAAACGGCCGATGCCCATGGCAACCGCCATGGCAATCATGCCGGCGAAGGCGAAACGCAGCGCTGTCGAGGTGGCTGATGTCATTGCACTGCACAATAAGTGCAGGGGTCGCTGAAACAATCGCCATCTGTTGGGCCAGTGCGTGCGCGGGACGTGGTGCTCGCCTCGACTTTCCTCAAGCCGGAAGGCTTGGCGCCTGCTCAGCAGCGGCCGCCGGCGTGCAATGGGGCCGTCTCGTGCACTGTCCGCCGTGCCGTCAGCCTGAACGGCACATCGCCCAGTTCGCGTTCCGACATGGTGTTCAGCACCGGATGCGAAAGCGGATCGGTCAGCCATCTCTGCGTTTCGCCGTCCGGGTGCGGCTCATACGGCGTACTCGCAGCGAAAAAGACCTTCAGCGACGACGACAAGATCCTCAGCATTTCCGGCTCCACAGGTCTGTCTCTTCCGATAAAATCCGCCGTTTCGACATGCCTTTCAATTGAGATTTCAGCCGGATCAGTTTAGAAAAACTCAATGGCCATGCTCAACCGCGTCCACCTCAACGGCCTGCGCGCCGTCGAAACCGTTGCCCGTCTCGGATCGCTGGCGGCGGCCGCCGGTGAGCTCAACGTTTCCGTCAGCGCCGTCAGCCAGCAGATAAGCCGTACCGAAAAACAGCTCGGCCAGGCGCTGTTCGAGCGAACGGCGAGCGGTCTGGTGCTGACCGAATTCGGCGCCGTCTTCGCGGCCCGCCTTGGTGCTGGATTTCGTGAGCTTTCCCAGGCCGTGGCGCTGGCCGACGAGGCTACGCAATGCACATTGGTGGTTTCGGTGGCGCCGGCCTTTGCCTCGAAGTGGCTGTTGCCCAGACTATCTCGCCACTTCGACCGACATCCCAACGTGCTGCTGCGCATCGACGCTTCGGTGCGGCTGGCCAATCTCGATCACTCAGACATCGACATCGCCATCCGGCTTGGCGACGGCAAATGGCCGGGCGGGCGCACGGAACTGCTCTTGGCGCAGGAAGTCTTCCCGGTCTGCGCGCCGGCGATTGCCCAAAAACTGAAGTCGGTCGAGGACCTTGCCCAGACCTGCGCGATCACCGACGAGCGAGCAATGATCAACTGGGAAAGCTGGTTCGAGACGGCCGGTGTCCCACCTGTCAGCTTCCTCAAGGGTGCGCGTTTCACCGACCCGATGCTGTGCCTGGAATCGGCGATTGCCGGCCATGGCGTGATGCTGGGCTGGCAATTGCTCGCCGCGGATGCGCTGGCCGACGGGCGGCTGGTGGCGCCTTTCGGTATCCGCGCCCAGAGCGGGCTCGGCTATTGGCTGGTGACCTCGTCCGTCAAGGCGGAAAGCCGCAAGGTCCGGGATTTCAAGGTCTGGATCAGGGAAGAGATCGAAGCAACCATGGCGCGGTTCGGGTCCGCAAACCCAAAACCCGCCGGCGCGATCGCGGTGGAAAGCGCCGCGCCGCCGCTCTATGGTAGGCCGGACATCAAACTACGACAGGCAGGATCATGACCACACATTCGCGCGGCGTTTCCGCATCGATCGACCCGGTGAAGCTCGACAGGCTGGCGGAAGTCGCCATCAAGGTCGGGCTGCAATTGCAGCCAGGCCAGGATCTGGTGCTAACGTCATCGATCGCGGCACTGCCGCTAACCAGGCGGATCGTCGAGCATGCCTACAAGGCCGGCGCCGGCCTGGTGACGCCGATCTTCAACGATGACGAGATGACGCTGGCGCGCTACCGCTTCGGCGCCGATGCCGGTTTCGACCGCGCCGCCGGCTGGCTCTATGAAGGCATGGCGAAGGCCTTCTCCAACAATGCGGCCAGGCTTGCGGTGCGCGGCGAGGATCCGTCGCTGCTCTCCGCACAGGATCCGGCGAAAGTGGCGCGCGCCAACAAGGCCAATTCGATGGCTTATCAGCCGGCGCTGGAAAAGATCACCGGCTTCGACATCAACTGGAACATCGTCGCCTATCCGGACCTCGCCTGGGCCAAACAGGTCTTCCCCGGCGATGCCGACGATGTTGCGGTCGTGAAACTCGCCGATGCCATCTTCGCCGCGTCGCGGGTCGATGTGGAGGATCCGATCGGCAACTGGAGGGCGCACAACGCGGCGCTGCGCAGCCGCACCGAATGGCTCAACGGCCATAATTTCCATGCGCTGCACTTCACCGGACCGGGCACCGACCTGACGGTTGGGCTTGCGGACGGCCATGAATGGATGGGCGGCGCCTCGACCGCCAAGAACGGCATCACCTGCAACCCCAACATCCCGACCGAGGAGGTCTTCACCACGCCGCATGCGAGGCGGGTCGAAGGCCATGTCTCCTCGACCAAGCCGCTGTCCTACCAAGGCACGCTGATCGACGACATTTCGGTGCGTTTCGAAGAAGGCAGGATCGTCGAGGCCAAGGCTTCGAAGGGCGAGGATGTGCTGAAAAAGGTGCTCGATACAGATGAGGGCGCGCGCCGCCTCGGCGAAGTGGCGCTGGTGCCGCATTCCTCGCCGATCTCGGCCAGCGGCCTGTTGTTCTTCAACACGCTGTTCGACGAGAACGCCGCCTGCCACATCGCGCTCGGCCAATGCTATTCGAAGTGCTTCGTCGACGGCGCCTCGCTCAGCCAGGACGAGATCGCGGCGCGCGGCGGCAACAAGAGCTTCATCCACATCGACTGGATGATCGGCTCGGACAAGATCGACATCGATGGCGTCCACAAGGACGGCGCCCGCGTGCCTGTCATGCGCAAGGGCGAGTGGGCCTGAGGGTTGCAGCCGAGAGGTGTGATGGCCTTCAACATCGCGGTCAAGCGTATCTACGAGCCGCCCGCTGCCGATGACGGGCAGCGGGTTCTGGTCGACCGCATCTGGCCGCGCGGCGTCAGCAAGCAAGACGCCGCGCTGACGCTGTGGTTGAAGGACATCGCGCCGAGCGACGAGCTGCGAAAGTGGTTCGGACACGAGGCGGCGCGCTGGGCGGAATTTCAGGAGCGGTATCGCGCTGAGCTGGATGGGAATGGCGCGGCGGTGACGCAGTTGCGAGGCCTGCTGGGTAACGGCAAGGTGACGCTGCTCTACGG
>NZ_RZRP01000373.1:0-5984 GCF_003997795.1 Mesorhizobium sp. M7A.F.Ca.US.005.03.2.1
AGCCCGGCGAAGGGCTCGAGGACCGGACGGTTGGCGACCTGCCGTCCTTGCTCAGTGCCGGCGACGTGCTGGTGTTCAACGACACCAAGGTCATTCCGGCGCAACTCAAAGGCATAAGGCGGCGGGGCGAGGCGACGGCGCAGGTCGAAGCCACGCTGCATATGCGCATGGCGCCGGACCGCTGGCTGGCCTTCATGCGGCCGGGCAAGCGCATTGCCGCCGGCGACCGCATCCATTTCGGCCATGACGGCAATTCCTGTTTCCTCGGTCAGCTCGACGCCACGGTGATCGAGAAAGGTGAGGGCGGCGAGGCGCTGCTTGGCTTCGATCTGTCGGGGCCGTTCCTCGACGAGGCGCTGCACGCGGTAGGCCATATTCCGCTGCCGCCCTATATCGCCTCGAAACGCGACGACGACGAACGCGACCGGGCCGATTACCAGACCATCTATGCAAGCGAGGAGGGCGCCGTCGCGGCTCCGACAGCGGGCCTGCATTTCACGCCGGAGCTTTTTGCAGCGCTTGACGCCAAAGGCGTCGAACGCCGCTTCGTCACCTTGCATGTCGGCGCCGGTACGTTCCTGCCGGTCAAGGCGGACGACACCGCCGACCACAAGATGCATGCCGAGACCGGGTCGGTCAGCGAAGCCACTGCGGACGCCCTGAATGCCGCAAGAGCAAGGGGCGGGCGCATCGTTGCTGTCGGCACGACCTCGCTGCGTCTGCTGGAGAGTGCGGCGCGTGAGGACGGTACTCTGGCTGCGTGGTCCGGCCCGACCGATATCTTCATCACGCCCGGCTACTGTTTTCGCACCGCCGACATGCTGATGACCAATTTCCATCTGCCGCGCTCGACGCTGTTCATGCTGGTTTCGGCCTTCAGCGGCCTCGACACGATGCGCGCGGCCTATGTCCATGCCATCGCGAACCGTTACAGATTCTATTCCTATGGCGACGCAAGCCTGCTTTTCCGAGCGGAGACGAGCGATGGACGATGATCTGCAAGCCTTTGACCGCGATGCGCTGATCGCGGAAGTGAAAAAACTGCGCGCCGGCATTCGCCAGCACCGCGATTCCACCGGCCATGAATTGTGCTGGCATCACCCCGATCTGTGGGACCTGCTGCCGGAAAAAACCGAACCATCGATCGCCGTGCCGCCCTGGCCAAAATTCATGCGCGGCTGCATCCACTACCGCCAGTCGCTCGACAAGCAGGCGCCGGACGCCCCGGTCCACGACAAGGAATTCAATGGCTAAGCAGTTCAGCTTCAAGGTTCTGGCAATCGACGGCAAGGCGCGGCGCGGCGTGATCGACATGCCGCGCGGCGAAATCCGCACGCCGGCCTTCATGCCGGTCGGCACCGGCGGTACCGTCAAGACGATGTATATGGACCAGGTGCGCGGCGTCGGCGCCGACATCATCCTTGGCAACACCTACCATCTGATGCTGCGGCCAGGCGCCGAGCGTGTGGCGCGGCTCGGCGGCTTGCATGAATTCGCCCGCTGGCCGCATCCGATCCTGACCGACAGTGGCGGTTTCCAGGTAATGTCGCTGTCGAAGCTGAGAAAGCTGACCGAAAAGGGCGTCACCTTCCGCTCGCATATCGATGGCGCCGCCTACGAGATGTCGCCGGAGCGGTCGATCGAGATCCAGGGACTGCTCGATTCCGATATCCAGATGCAGCTCGACGAATGCACGGCGCTGCCGGCCGAAATGAAGGAGATCGAGCGCGCCATGGAGCTGTCGCTGCGCTGGGCCGAGCGCTGCAAGACGGCGTTCGGCGACCAGCCGGGCAAGGCGATGTTCGGCATCGTGCAAGGCGGCGACAACGCAGCGCTGCGGGTGCGATCGGCGCAGGCGCTGAGCGCGATGGAGTTGAAGGGCTATGCGGTCGGCGGCCTGGCCGTCGGCGAACCGCAAGCGGTGATGCTCGAGATGCTCGACATCACCTGTCCGGAGCTGCCTGATAACAAGCCGCGCTATCTGATGGGCGTCGGCACGCCTGACGATATCCTGAAGTCGGTGGCGCGCGGCATCGACATGTTCGACTGCGTGATGCCGACACGGGCCGGCCGCCACGGCCTTGCTTATACAAGGCGCGGCAAGGTCAATCTGCGCAACGCCCGCCATGCTGACGATCCGCGCCCACTCGACGAGGAAAGCGACTGCCCGGCCGCCCGTGACTACTCACGCGCCTATCTGCATCATCTGGTGCGCTCGCAGGAAGCGCTCGGCGCCATGCTTTTGACGTGGAACAACCTGTCCTACTACCAGAAACTGATGCAGGACATCCGCGCTGCGATCGAGGCTGGCACCTTCGAGGCGCGCGGCGCCGAAATCACCGAGGGCTGGGCGAGGGGCGATATCCCGTTGCTGTAAGGCCTCAAGTGCTGAGCGAATTCGAGGCGCGCAGGCTGCAGCCGGTGATCTGGAACGTGCCGTCGGGCTGCTGCTGCAGCGTATAGACCGCCTCGTAATCCTTGCCATCGGGGCCGACGATCAGCACCTGCTGGACGATCGAACCCGGACCGGTCTCCTCGACCTTGCCGAAGGAATAAGTCTGCGGCTTGCGCACCGGCGGATAGCCGTTGGTCACCATGTTCATGAAGGCATCGACGGTCGGGAAGATCCGCTTCACATTCGGGGCGGCGAAGCTGTAGGCGGTGGCGCCATCATTGGCGATGAGGGCCTTTAGCTGACCGTCGATGACGGACTGGCCTGCCTTGATCTCGGCATCGCCGGCCAATGCCGACGACACGCAGAGGAATGGAACGACTGCGAATGCGAAAAAGGCGCGGCGCATGGCCTGTCTCCGTTGTCCCGCGAAACATCTTCCCTTGAAATGGTGCTGTCCGAAGACGCATCATAACATACGCTTGGCAGCGCATCGCGGTTTCAGCGATCGCGAATAATCGCTGGCGCTCGGCGGCAGGTTGCATGCTGGCGGAGAGCTGCGGCAGGTCGCAGCCCAGGCCTGGGCCGGCAGAGTACGGATTCCAGCGCTTGAAAGCCCGCCTCCAGTCTGCCAGAAGGGCCGCTGGACTTGGACGTTTAGCGGGACGAAGCCATGAAGGCGTTTTTCGTGCAGATCAAATGCGAGCTCGGCAAATCCTATGAGGTTGCCAGCGCGCTTGCCGATGCCGAGATCGCCTCGGAAATCTACTCCACCGCCGGCAACTACGATCTGCTCGCCAAATTCTATGTCGACGACGAGGAAGACGTCGGCCATTTCGTCAACGAAAAGGTGCAGATTCTCCCCGGCATCAAGGACACGTTCACCGTCGTCACGTTCCGTGCTTTCTAGCCGGTAAACGCATTTGCCCGGGCACGAGGCAAAGGCTGATCAAGGTCATATTTCAGCTGCCTCAATTTTAGGCAGGCGCAACATACTGATCGCCCGTATCTCCCAAATCACCGATTGCGCTTGATTTTCTCCGGCGACGCCAGTGAAATGGCGTCACAGGGGAGTATGCGATTGGCAGCGTTCGATGAAATGCTTCCGGAAGTCTCCGGATTGAGAAGACCGTATTCGGCGTATGATCGCTGGCTGAAGGAGCAGGATCCAGCCAGGCTGACCGAGAAGATGCAGGACGCTGAGCGCGTCTTCCGCAAGACCGGCATCACCTTCGCCGTCTATGGTGAGCAAGAAGCCTCCGAGCGGCTGATCCCGTTCGACATCGTTCCCCGCATCATTTCAGGCAATGAATGGCGGCGCCTCACGCAGGGCATCGAGCAGCGCGTGCAGGCGCTGAACGCCTTCCTCGACGACATCTATCATCGCCAGGAAATCCTGCGGGCAGGGCGCGTCCCCAGGGAATTGATCGCCAGGAATGAGGCATTCCTGCCGGAGATGATCGGGGTCAGGCCGCCGGCCGGCGTCTATACCCACATCATCGGCGTCGACATCGTCCGCATCTCGGAGGACGAGTTCTACGTGCTGGAGGACAATGCGCGCACGCCGTCCGGCGTCTCCTACATGCTGGAGAACCGCGAGACGATGATGCAGCTGTTCCCCGAGCTGTTCCAGAAGATCAAGGTGCGGCCGGTGGAAAACTACCCGCAGCTTCTGCGCCAGTCGCTGGCGGCGGTGCGGCCGCAAAGCACCAAAGGTGCGCCGACCATTGCGGTGCTGACGCCCGGCAGCTTCAATTCCGCCTATTTCGAACACGCCTTCCTTGCCGACCAGATGGGCGTGCAGTTGGTCGAAGGCCAGGACCTGCGCGTGGTCGACGGCCATGTCGCCATGCGCACGACGGAAGGCTACAAGCAGATCGATGTGCTCTACCGCCGCGTCGATGATTCTTTCCTCGACCCGCTGACGTTCCGTCCGGATTCCGCTCTCGGCATACCCGGCATCATGGATGTCTATCGCGCCGGCAACATCACCATCGCCAATGCGCCGGGCACCGGCATAGCCGACGACAAGGCGATCTATTCCTACATGCCCGAGATCATCGAGTTCTACACCGGTCGCAAGGCAATCCTGGGCAACATTCCGACCTGGCGCTGCTCGGAGCCCGACAGCCTGAAATACGTGCTCGAACACATCGACGAGCTGGTGATCAAGGAAGTGCACGGTTCCGGCGGCTACGGCATGCTGGTCGGGCCTGCGGCAACCAAGAAGGAATGCGAGACCTTCGCCAAGAAGTTGGCGGCCAAGCCATCGAATTATATTGCCCAGCCGACGCTGGCGCTGTCGACATGCCCGATCCTGACGGAAAAAGGGCTGGCGCCGCGCCACGTCGATCTCAGGCCCTATGTGCTGGTCTCCGACCGCATCCAGATCGTGCCTGGGGGCCTCACACGCGTCGCGTTGAAGGAAGGTTCGCTGGTTGTGAACTCGTCGCAGGGCGGCGGGACGAAAGATACTTGGGTGTTGGATGATTGAGACGAGTGAATAGGGAATAGTCAGTAGGGAATAGTCAGTAGTCAGTAGCGGAAATAGAGGGACAGGAAATGCCATATTTCATTGAGATTCAATTGCTTAATATTCACTGCTCACTATTCGCTACTCACTAGCCCGAAGGGCCACTTCATGCTTTTAGGCCGCACCGCAAACGGGCTCTATTGGATGAACCGCTATATCGAGCGGGCGGAAAACATGGCGCGCTTGGTCGATGCCGGCCTGCGCATGGCGCTGACCCGCACCCAAAGCGCCTCGGAAGAGTGGAATTCGGTGCTGCTCAGCGCTGGTTCCGACGTCACCTTCAGCCAGAAATATTCCGACTATACCGCCGCCAATGTCGCCGACTTCCTGTTGCGCGACACGTCGAACCCATCGAGCACGATGTCGTCCATCGAGACAGCCCGCAACAATGCCCGCATGGTGCGCACCGCGCTGACGCGCGAGACCTGGGAAAGCATCAACGAAGCCTGGATGGCGCTGAAGCGGATGCTGGCCAAGCCGATCGACGAGCGCGACCTGCCAAGCGTGCTCGACGCCATCAAGCGCGAGACGGCGCTGATCCGCGGCTCGTTCTACGGCACCATGCTGCGCAACGAGATCTTCGACTTCTCGCAACTCGGCACTTACGTCGAGCGCGCCGACAACACGGCGCGCATCCTCGACGTGAAATATTATGTGCTGCTGCCGTCGATCTCCTGGGTTGGCTCGACGCTCGACAATTATCAGTGGGAATCGATCCTGCGTTCGGTCTCGGCGCATCGCTCCTATCGCTGGGTCTACGATGCTGATTACAAGCCGACCAACATTGCCGACTATCTGATCCTCAATGTCCGCATGCCGCGTTCGCTGATGTTCTGCTATCGCTTCCTGTCGGAGCATCTGAAATTCCTCGGCGACGATTACGGCGAGCGCCATGCCTGCCACGCAACGGCCGAGAAGACGCAGACAATGCTGAGAGCCGGGTCGATCAAGGATATCTTCGATACCGGGCTGCATGAATTCCTGGCCAATTTCATTCGCGACAACACCAAGCTGGGCGACGAAATCGCACAAGATTATCGGTTCAATTGAGCATGGTCC
>NZ_RZRP01000374.1:0-5961 GCF_003997795.1 Mesorhizobium sp. M7A.F.Ca.US.005.03.2.1
ACCCATTCCCCCCGCCCACTGGGAGCGTCGGCCACCCTTCCATGAAGAGAGCCCCTCAAGTGGTCGCCTGGGCCGGCAGCGTCGCGATTGTGGGCCTGGTCAGAACTTGTAGCTCAAATTGATCCCGACCGTATTCAGCTTCACGTTCTGATCGCGATCGTTAAAGGGTTCTGCCACCTCGTAGTGCTCGGAGCCGAAATCATAGTAGCGATACTGCGCGCCGACGACGAACTTGTCGGTCAGCGCGTAGTCGACGCCGGCACCCACGGTCCAGCCGACATTCGTGCGCGTGCTGTCGAACGCCGGACCCGCGACTTGCGATGTTTCGATGCCGGCAAAGGCGACGCCGCCAATGCCGTAGACCAGCAGGCGGTCCATGGCGTAACCCGCCTTGGCGTTGACCGACCCGAACCACTTGATGTCGGTGCCGAATGTGCTTCCCAGCGCCGATACCGTCGTGCCGCCGACCGAGGAATAGTTGAGGTCCGCCTCGGCGCCGAGCACCGCCTGGTCGAATTGCCACAGGCCGGCGACGTGGCCGCCGACAAAACCGCCGTCAATGTCGGGCGCGATGGAAAATGGCGCACCTTCTGTCACCGATACATCGGATTGGCCCCAGCCATAGCCGGCCTGCAGACCAGCGTAATAGCCCGTCCAGTCGAATCCGGGCGCGGTCATTGGCACGTCGACCGCCGGGTCGGCTGCAAAAGCCGGCACGGCCAGAACGGCAAGGAAACCGGCACTAGCGACCATCAATCGACGCATCGAACTCCCCGAAATGACGGTTCAGAAAGATCCTCGTCAGAAGGATAACCGCATTCGCCGCAATCGCAATCCCCCTGTCGCCGTACAGAATCCTCTATTTGGCATCGATGAAGTCCAGCACAGCCTGGCTATATTCATCCGGCGCTTGCAGCATGGCGAAATGACTGGCGTTGGGCAGGACGATCAGCTTCGCACCTGGGATGGCGGAGGCGATATAGTCGGTGTGTTCGCGCTTGATCGCCTCATCGTGGTCGCCGGCAACGATCGCCGTCGGCGTGGTTATCTGGGCAAGCTGTTCCTTGCTCCACGCCGGCTCGCTCTCCCACATGTGGCTCATCTGCGCCACGAAGGCGTCATACTGGTCCGGTGTTTTCGACATCTTCTTGTAGTCGCGGCCGGAGCGGTCGATGTAGGCGGCAAAGGTCTTGTTGGTCATCACGCCCGGATCAAGGCCGTCGGTGGTTACGTTGGCGGCTTGCGCGAACAGCCTTGTCAGCCGCTCCGGATGATGCAGTGCGATGTCGATACCGATGATGCCGCCATCGCTCCAGCCGACAAGCGCGGTCTTGTCGATCTTCAGGTGGTCGAGCAGCGCCAGATAGTCCGATGCCATCAAGTCGTAGCCATAGGGCTGCTCGGTGCGGGTGGAGCGGCCGTGGCCACGGCTGTCGGCGACGATTACCTTGTGCGTCTTGGAAAGCGTGGCCACCTGGCTGGCCCAGATGTCGCCGTGGCCGAGGCCGCCGTGGATGAGCAGCACCGGATCGCCCGCGCCGAAAACGGCGTAGTACATCTGGATGCCGTTCACCGGCGCGTATCCGCTCTGATCGGGTTTGGGCATGGCCGCTGGTTCCGGCAAGGTCTGCCAACGCTCCTCGGCCACGGCAGAAGTGGTCGACGCTGCGAACAAGATAACGATGGCGAACGCTTTCCAAAAACGGGTCATGTCTTCCCTCATATGGTTCGGTTCGCGGTCAGCATCGCCTTCCAGCCGGATTAGTCAACAAGCTCGCCCTGACGCGGTATGTCGGACCGACGGCTCTGGCGGCGCCCGCCGACATTTGCGAGACTGGCGGCAACCGAGGAATCGCCAATGACGAAAGCAACGCCCGCAAAACCCAGACCGTGGACCGAGATGGCGACACATCTGGTCGATGTCGCCGTGGGGCGCAAACCCGCTGACCTGGTCGTGCGCAACGGCCGCTGGGTGAACGTTCATTCGGGCGAGATCATCGCCGGCACCGACATCGCCATTGCCGGCGGGCGCTTTGCCTATTGCGGGCCCAATGCCAGCCATGCAATCGGCCAGGGCACCAAGGTGGTCGATGCCGGCGGGCGTTATCTGGTGCCCGGCCTCTGCGACGCGCATATGCATGTCGAGAGCGGCATGGTGACGGTGACCGAGTTCTGCCGGGCCGTCATTCCGCACGGCACTACCTCGATGTTCATCGACCCGCATGAAATCGCCAATGTTCTGGGTCTGCCCGGCGTGCGGCTGATGCATGACGAAGCGGTCGCCATGCCCATCAACGTGCATGTGCAGATGCCGTCCTGCGTGCCTTCGGCGCCGGGGCTGGAACATGCCGGCGCCGAGCTGACGGTCGCCGATGTCGCGGAAGCGATGACCTGGGAGAACATTATCGGCCTGGGCGAAGTGATGAACTTTCCCGGCGTCGTCGCCAATGATCCGGTGATGTCGGGCGAGATCGCGGCGACGGTTCATGCAGGCAAGACGGTCGGCGGCCACTATGCCTCGCGCGATCTCGGCCTGCCGTTCCACGGCTACGTCGCCGGCGGCCCCGAGGACGATCATGAGGGCACGCGCGCCGAGGACGCCATCGCCCGCGTGCGCCAGGGCATGAAGGCGATGCTGCGGCTGGGCTCGGCCTGGTACGACGTTGCCTCGCAGATCAAGGCGGTGACGGAGAGCGGAATCGACCCGCGCAACTTCATCCTGTGCACCGACGACAGCCATTCCGGCACGCTGGTCCAGGAGGGCCATATGGACCGCGTGGTGCGCCACGCCATCCAACAGGGATTGAAGCCGGTGACGGCGATCCAGATGGCGACGCTCAACACCGCCCAGCATTTCAAACTGGAGCGCGAGATCGGCTCGATCGCGCCGGGCCGGCTGGCCGACCTGCTGATCGTCTCGGATCTCGCCGCAATGACCATCGACGAGGTCTATGCACGCGGCGTCAGGGTGGCCAAGGGCGGCAAGCTCGAAATCGACATTCCGGCCTATGATTACCCCCGGACGGCGAAGAACACCGTCAAGCTCGGCAAGAAGTTGAAGGGCGACGACTTCGATATCGCCGCCCCCAAGGGCGCCAACGAGGTTCGGGTGCGTGTCATCGGCGTCATCGAGAACCAGGCGCCGACGCGCGCGCTGGAGGCCGATCTGCCGGTCGAGGACGGGCTGGTCGCAATGGACCGCCGCAACGACATCTGCCAGATCGCGCTGGTCGAGCGTCACAGGGGCACGGGCGGCGTCACCAACGCCTTCGTTTCGGGCTTCGGCTATATGGGCGACTGCGCCATGGCGTCCAGCGTGGCGCATGACGCCCACCACATCATCTGCGTCGGCACCAACAAGCAGGACATGGCGCTGGCGGTAAACCGTCTGGGCGCGGTCGGTGGCGGCGTCGTGCTGTTCTCCAAGGGCAAGGAACTGGCGCTGGTCGAAATGCCGATCGCAGGCCTGATGTCGGACGAACGGGCGGAAATCGTCGCGGCCAAGGCCGAGAAGCTCACCGAGGCGATGCGCAAGATGGGCTGTTCGCTGAACAACGCCTACATGCAGCACTCGCTGCTGGCGCTGGTCGTCATTCCGGAGCTCAGGATCTCCGACGTCGGCCTGATCGATGTGACGACATTCCAGAAGGTCGATCTGTTCGTCTAGGATTGTTGATATTCAGGCCATGCCGGCCTGCAACTAGCGATTTTCTGCGCTTCCGGTGCTCACGTACTTAAGTACGCTCCGCTCCGGTTCTCGAAAACCACCACTTTCGGCTCGGCCTGACCCGAATCTCAACAATCCTAGGGCCAATGCCGCCCGCTGGCTCACCCGCCGGTGGCGATGGTCAGCACCTTGAACGGCGTGGTGATGACGATCTCTGCGACCGAGCCGACGGCCTTGCCAAGGCCCTGGCCGAGATTGTTGAGCTGTGTCGGGTCGGGTTCGTCCGAGGCGAGGCCCGCCGGCGCCCGCAGCCGGTCGCCGAGCAGTTGCACCAGCATCGGGTTGTCGGCGAATTTGGCGTGGTTGAGGCGGTCGCCGCCCTTGGCCTGGGAAAGATCGACCACCGACACGCCATAGCTGGCGAGGTCTGCAGCGTTGCCGTAGTCGCCGACGCGCGGCTTGTCGCCCGAGATCAGGGACGAGAGCTTGAGAGCCCGGTCATCCGCAGAGAGCAGGATGGCGAACGGCTTGTCGGGTTTGCCGTAGCGGATCATCTGCTTCTTGAAGACGTCGACATCGATGTCGGGCGAGGCCAGGATGACATAGCCGAGCTTGCCGCCGAGATCCCGGTCGCCGGTGATGGCAAGCTGGCGCAGCGCCTCCATGGTCACCCAGGTTCCCATCGAATGGGCGATGATGTCGATGCTCTTGACCTTGGTCTTGGCCAGCATCCTGAGCGTCGCCTCGAGGTCGTCGCGCGCTGCGTTGGCGCTTTCCTTGTCGTAGATGTAACCCGTGGTCTTGCCGCTCGAAGCCCAGGAGAACAGGACCGGGGTGCCGGGCTATTTGGTGTCGTGGGCGATCTGCGTCAGCCGGTAGATGCCGTCGTCAAAACCGTTGTTGAAGCCGTGCACGAAAACCAGCGCACGGTCGCCGCGCATGGAAATGTCGGCGCCGACCGCTTTGGCGAACTGGGGCGCGCCCTCATAGAAAGTGACGTCCTTGGCGGTAAAATCCTTGGCAGGATTGCTGTTTGCCGATCCCTTGGCCCGCTCGATGGCGCCGACCTGATGGCTTTTGGGAACGGTGACGTCGACACGGGCAAAGCTGGTGGTCAGCGAGCGATCGCCGTCGTAAACCTGTCGCGGCTCTTTTGTTGCCCTCTGGCGGGTGGTGGCGACGAAGATTTCATGCGTGGCCGCGATGTCGGATGCGGGCACCGAGACCGTCGTCCTGTTGAGCAGGTCGTGCGTTTTTCCGCCAGCGCAGCCGGTGACAGCGAGCGCCAATGCAACGACGAGGTAGCTCTTCGAACGCACGGTCACACGCAGGCTCCCGCCAAAGGGGACGTCAAACGCGTGACGTCGCTGGCTATTCCGATAAGGCCAGAGACCGGCGCGGTCCAGTTCAAAGTGAATCCATACGTCCGCGATGCCGGGCAGGCATGGCCGCGAGACCGCACCTATTGGCCAAGCAGGCTGATGCGGTCGGTGACATCACGGTCGCTGGCAAAGCCGTCATCCTCGCGCAGCCGCTGGCCGATCATCTTCACCAGCGTCGGATTGTCGGCGAACTTCGTATGGTTGAAGCTGTCCGATCCCTTGACCTTGGACAGGTCGACGACCGTCACGCCATAAGAGGCAAGATCGGCGGCATCCTTGTAGTCGCCGACACGCGGCCGTGAACCGGCGATCAGGCCGGAGAGCCGCAGCGCGCGGTCGTCGTCCGATAACAGCAGGATGAACGGCTTGTCGGGCTTGCCATAGCGCCGCATCTGGCTCTTGAACACGTCGACATCGATGTCGGGCGAGGCCAGCACCACGTCGCCGAGCTTACCGCCGAGATCGCGATCGCCGGTGATGGCCATCTGGCGCAGCGTTTCCATGGTGACCCAGGTTCCGAGCGAATGTGCGACGATGTCGATGCGCCGCGCGCCGGACTGCTCCAGCATCCTGAGCGTCACCTCCAACTGGTCGCGGGCAGCGCTGGCGCTTTCCTTGTCATAGACATAGTCGGTGGTCCTGGCGCCCGATGCCCAGGAAAACAGCACTGGCGTGCCGGGATAGCCGGAATCATGGACGATCTGGGTCAGGCGATAGACGGCGGCATCGAAGCCGGTGTTGTAGCCATGCACGAAGACCATGACGCGGCCGCCGCGCGCCGCGATGTCGGCGTTGAGCGCGCTGGAGAATTTCGGCTGCGTGTCGTAGCCGACGACCTCGGAAGCCATGAAATATTTGGCCGGGTCGTCCGACTTGCCGCGCGAGCGGCGCTCGATCTGGCCGGTCTTGTGA
>NZ_RZRP01000375.1:0-5952 GCF_003997795.1 Mesorhizobium sp. M7A.F.Ca.US.005.03.2.1
GCAATTGCCAGGATGCCGCTACGGTCGAGCGTCCGCGCCGGGGACTTGGCAATCAGGCCGGCGGCCACACCGACCCGCATTCCGGGCTGGGTATTTCGAGCCTCGGCGGGCTGCTGGCGACCAAGGCCGCGATGCAGCGCCACGGCATATCAGGCACGCTGCGCTTCACCGGCGAGCCGGCGGAAAAGGTGCGTGGGTCAAAGCCGATCCATGCCGCCAAGGGCTATTATGACGGCCTTGCCGGCATGATCTCCTTTCATCCGTTCTACATGCTGCCGCTCTGCAACACGGCGCGCTGGGACACGCATTGCGGCGCGGCCTACGCGATGATCTATCGCTTCATCTGCGACCAACCGGAGCGCTGGGCGCTGGCTGCGGGCGCTGCACCCATTCCGCAAGCACATTCGGCGGCGCGCGCGCCCGGCGCCAACGACGCATTGATGATGATGTACATGGCCTCCAAGGCTCTGCGCGATTCCATGCTGCCGCACCAGGGCGGCTGGTCGATCAGCGAGGCGATCCTGACGGCGGGGCAAGCGACCGCCGACAATTTGCCGGCGGGGCTGGCCGAGATTCAGTACATGATCCGCGTGCCGACGCTTGCCATGGCCGAGCAGGTCACCGCGGTGCTCGACCGCAATGCCGAGGCGGCGGCAGCGATGAGTGGTTGCCGCACCGAGCGGCATTGGGTGTCGAAGTCACGACCGGGACTTGCCAATCATGCCATGGCCGAGATCGCCTATGAAGCGCTGTCGACGGTCGGGCCGCCGCGCTGGGACGAAGACGCCAAGGCAGTCGCGCGCGAAATACAGGTCAATGCCGGGCGCATGGCGAGCGACGAGCCGTTCATCGAAGAGCTGGAGCGCCTGATCGAGCCGCAGGCGGCGGAAGCGATCCTGCGCCGCGACCTGCCGCCCTCGCAGGTCAATTCGACCTCCGACGATTACACCGACATGAGCTGGCACACGCCGACGGCGCGCTTCTATGTCGCCCGCCCGGCACTGCGTTCGGAGACCGGCTATCCCTATCCAGCCTGGGTGATGAATGCGCTGGGCGGTATTTCGGCCACGATCGACCCGATGGTGGCCTGCGCCTCCCGCACGATCGCGCTTGCCGCCCTTCGCCTGCTGGAAGACCAGACTGCCCGCGAAGCGGCGATGGACGAGTTCGTTACCCGCACCGGCGGCGGCATCGGCGGTTCGAACTGGATCGCACCGCTTTGCGACTACGAGCCGCCGATCGGGTTTCGCTGGCCAGAATATGTCACCACCCCGCGTGGACGCGACTGGTGGATACCGAGCAATCAGACACCCCCAAGTCACCTCACGAGGAGCATCCCATGACCGTTCATGACCGCATTGTCGCCGAGCCGTTTTCGCTGCAGCGCCGCAACCCCGCCGGCGGCACCAAGCCGCTGACCGCCTGGGGTTTTGCCAACGAGACCGACGTGCTGACCGACGTCCTGCTCGGCTCGCCCAATTTCCTGCGTCATCTGTCGACCAGCTCGCTGTCGCGCAAGCACCTGCGCGAGGCGCCCTGCAACGTGCAGATCGCGCAGGCACAGCACAAGGACCTGGTCGCCGCCTACGAGCATTTCGGCGTCAACATCCACTGGCACGAGCCGACGCCCGAGCTGCCGATGCAGGTCTATTCCCGCGATTCCAGCGTCATGACGCCCTACGGCGCCTTCATCACCGCCATGGCCAACTGGTGGCGGCGCGGCGAGAACTATGCCGCGATCCGCACCTACGAAAAACTCGGCATCCCGATCTACGACATGGTCACGGCTGGTACCTTCGAGGGCGGCGACTTCAACGTCATCGAGGACGGCGTCGTGCTGATAGGCTGCGGCGGCGCGCGCACGCAGGAGGAAGGTGCGCGCCAGGTGCAGGCCTGGTTCGACAAGGAAGGCTGGGAAACCCGCATCGCTTTCATCGACGAATATTACGTCCATATCGACCTGATGGTGGTGCCGATCGCCGAAAAACTGACCGCCGTCTGCCTTGCCTGCACCGAGCCCGGCATTGTCGACTGGCTGAAGGGCAAAGGCCACGAGATCATCGACGTGCCGTTCCAGGACACGATGGCGCTCGGCTGCAACTTCATGTCGCTGGGCAAGGACCGCGTGATCGCGCCGACCTCCAGCCAGTCGCTGATCGGCCAGCTCAAGGCCCGCGGTTTCGAGGTCGCGGCCGTCGACATGAGCGAGATTTCGAAG
Source organism: Mesorhizobium sp. M7A.F.Ca.US.005.03.2.1 (assembly GCF_003997795.1). NCBI lineage: Bacteria > Pseudomonadati > Pseudomonadota > Alphaproteobacteria > Hyphomicrobiales > Phyllobacteriaceae > Mesorhizobium > Mesorhizobium sp. M7A.F.Ca.US.005.03.2.1. The sequence goes on from NZ_RZRP01000375.1 coordinate 2,219, forward strand.
ACCGGCGGCGGCATCCACTGCATGGCGCAGGCGCTGAAGCGCGAACCGGCCTGAGCCGGCTCGCCCCTCAGCAACAAACCCGATACTGTGTCTTCGCTGCCCTTGTGAGTGCTGGAAAAATGGAGGAATAGTCTTGCGGAATGCATCGCCCTGAAATTGCCGGTTTGCGGTACTCAGGTCGTGCAATTGCTAGCCGGATTCCGAATGGCCAGTCCCGAACCGCGCAAGAGAAGAGGTCCGATCGCCGCCCGGCTGCTGGCGCTCGACGCGTGGATCGATTCCTCGCTCTACGAGATCGGCTTCAAGGCGCGCCAGTTCTGGGAATCGGCGACGATCTTCTCGCGGCGCTTCCGCGTCAACGGCTGGCGCCGTGGCATCATCGAAGTGTTGAGCGAAGGTTTTACGCTCGGCGCCGGCGGCATCGTGGTGATGCTGGCGCTGGCCATTCCGGCTTTCCAGGATACGGCCGGCGACTGGCGCGCCCAGGGCGACTTCGCCGTCACCTTCCTCGACCGCTATGGCAACGAGATCGGCCAGCGCGGCATCATCCAGCGCGATTCCGTGCCGGTCGACGAGATGCCCGATCACGTCATCAAGGCGGTGCTTGCTACCGAGGATCGCCGCTTCTTCGATCACTACGGCATCGATGTGCTCGGCCTTTCCCGCGCCATCTTCGAGAATGTGCGGGCCAATTCCGTCGTTCAGGGCGGCTCGAGCATAACCCAGCAGCTGGCCAAGAACCTGTTCCTCACCAATGAGCGCACGCTGGAGCGCAAGATCAAGGAAGCCTTCCTGTCGCTGTGGCTCGAGGCCAATCTGTCGAAGAAGGAAATCCTGCAGCTCTATCTCGATCGAGCCTACATGGGGGGCGGTACGTTCGGCATCGAGGCGGCCGCCGATTTCTATTTCGGCAAGAGCGTCAAGGATCTGAACCTCGCCGAGGCGGCGATGCTGGCCGGGCTGTTCAAGGCGCCGACCAAATATGCGCCGCACATCAACCTGCCGGCAGCGCGCGCACGCGCCAATGTGGTGCTGTCCAACCTTGTCGATTCCGGCTTCATGACCGAGGGCCAGGTTCTGCAGGCAAGACTGCATCCGGCCGACGTCGTCGACCGCGGCGAGCAGAAAAGTCCGGACTATTACCTCGACTGGGCATTCGACGAGGTCAAGAAGATCGCCAAACCGGGCCAGCACTCGCTTGTTGCCCACACCACCTTCGACGCGAACATCCAGAAGGCAGCGGAAGAATCGGTGGAGTTCCACCTGCGCCAGTTCGGCAAGGAGTACAACGTCACCGAAGGTGCCGTCGTCGTCATCGAGACCAACGGCGCCGTGCGCGCCATCGTCGGCGGCCGCGACTATGGCGCCAGCCAGTTCAACCGCGCCACCAAGGCGCTGCGCCAGACCGGCTCGTCATTCAAACCCTATGTCTATGCAACGGCGATGGAACACGGCTTCACGCCCAACTCCATCATCTCCGGCGGCCCGATCAGCTGGGGGTCCTGGTCGCCGCACAATTACAGCGGCGGATCGGCGGGCAATGTAACTCTGATCATGGCTATGGCCAAATCGATCAACACCGTGCCGGTTCGGCTGGCCAAGGATCACCTTGGCATCGGGCCGATCAAGGCCATGGCCGAGGCGATGGGCGTGGAATCGCCGCTCGAAGCGCACAAGACGATGGTGCTGGGCACCTCGGGCATGACGGTGATGGACCAGGCGACGGGCTACAGCGTGTTCGCCGACAACGGTTTCGTCGGCTTCCGGCACGGCATCAGCCAACTCGTCACCCGCACCGGCGAGGTGGTTTATGATTTCGCCAAGGATGCGCCGCCGCCACACCGGGTGTTGTCGGAGCAGGCGCTGAAATCGATGAACACCATGCTGGCGGCAGTACCGGTGATGGGCACGGCGCGGCGGGCCCAACTTCCCAACATCGTCGTCGCCGGCAAGACGGGCACGACGCAATCCTACCGCGACGCCTGGTTTGTCGGCTTCACCGGCAACTACACGGCGGCAGTATGGATGGGCAATGACGATTTCACGCCGACCAAGAACATGACCGGCGGCTCGCTGCCTGCGATGGTATGGCAGCGCCTGATGGTCTATGCGCACCAGAACATCGACCTCAAGCCGATCCCGGGCATCGACAAGCCCTTCGTCGACGAGGAGATCGCTGCCAAGGCCGAGGAAGCACAGAAGAAGAGCGACGCGCAGGCGGTGGCCGATGCAGCCGCCGAACGGCCGCCGGTGCTGTCCAGCCGCACGACGCAGACGCTGCGGGACATGACCAGCCTGTTCCAGTCGGCGCCCGTCCTCAATACGCCTCAACCGCCGGAGACGCTGTCGGCGCTGTGATGGCGCGCCTGGAACACCCCTCATCCGACCGAGCTTCGCTCGGCCACCGTCTCCCGCAGGGGGAGAAGGAAGAGGCGGCTGCAATTCTACATCGGCCCGCTTGCCACAAGGCCCTGCGCCGCGATATCCCCGAGCGGCAACTCTTCGGTGTCCCCGGCCCTTCATGCTCAAAACTGCCTTCCTGACGTTGCTTTCGCTTGCCATAGCCATCATCGGCGGTGGCGGCAGCGATGCCGGTGTCTTGAAAGCTGCCATCAAGGCCCTGCACACTGGCGGCCGTCTCGTGGCAAACGCGGTAACGCTGGAGATGGAAGCCCTGCTTCTTGCCCAGCATACGAAGCTCGGCGGCGATCTCACGCGGATAAACATCTCGCGGGCCTCGCCGGTCGGCTCGATGCAGGCCTGGCGGCCGGCCATGCCAGTGACGCAATGGAGCTGGATGAAGCCATGATGGTCGCAGGCATAGGCTGCCGAAAGGGCGTGGGCGTCGAAGAGGTGCTTGCGGCGATCGAAACGGCGCTGGAGGCGCATGGGTTGGCGATGACGGCGCTGTCGGCACTGGCGACTGCCGCGTTCAAGAAGGATGAAGAAGCGATCGCCGCCGCTGGCCGCACGCTGAGTCTTCCCGTCATCGTCGTCGACGACTCAGCACTTCAAGCTGCCTCGTCGGATACGCTCAGCCATTCCGATCTCTCGCAGGATGTTGCCGGCACACCATCGGTCTCCGAGGCGTCCGCCCTCGCCGTGGCCGGCACAGGCGCAAAACTGCTTGGCCCCCGCACAGTGCTCGGCCCGGTCACCTGCGCCATCGCCATCAGCGGAGATGCGCCATGACCGTTCATTTCATCGGCGCCGGTCCAGGTGCGGCCGACCTCATCACGCTGCGCGGCGCAAGGCTTTTGGCAAACTGCCCGGTTTGCCTGCATGCCGGCTCGATCGTCGCGCCCGAATTGCTGCAGCACTGCGCGCCGGGGACAAAGCTGGTCGACACCGCGCCGATGTCGCTCGACGAGATCGAGGCCGCCTATCTCGAGGCGCACAAATCAGGCCAGGATGTCGCCCGGCTGCATTCCGGTGACCTGTCGGTATGGAGCGCGGTCGCCGAGCAGATCCGCCGGCTGGAAAAGCACGGCATCCCTTATACGCTGACGCCGGGCGTCCCCTCCTTCGCCGCTGCCGCCGCAGCATTGCGCCGCGAGCTGACCATTCCCGAAGTGGCGCAAAGCCTTGTGCTGACCCGCATTTCCGGGCGCGCCTCCAAAATGCCACCCGGCGAGACGCTGGCCGGCTTCGGCCGCACCGGCGCCACGCTCGCTATTCATCTGGCCATCCACGCCATCGATCGCGTCGTCGCCGAACTGACGCCGCACTATGGC
>NZ_RZRP01000376.1:0-5910 GCF_003997795.1 Mesorhizobium sp. M7A.F.Ca.US.005.03.2.1
GCCGTAACTCACAATCCTTGTAGCTGCCGCCCATCACCGATTTGAACGGCGAGATCATGTCGCCGATGACATATTCGGGGGCGTCGTGCAGCAGGGCCGCCAGCCGGGCGTCGGCCGAAGCCTCGGGCACCAGGTCGCAGAACAGCGCTTCGACCAGCAGCGAGTGCTGGGCGACCGAAAACGCATGCTCGCCGCTGGTCTGGCCGTTCCAGCGGGCAACGCGGGCGAGCCCGTGCGCAATGTCCGAAATCTCGATGTCGAGCGGCGAGGGGTCGAGCAAATCGAGCCGGCGGCCCGACAGCATGCGCTGCCAGGCGCGTGCCGGCGCGCCGACGCGGTCGGCCGCCATCAGGCCTCCTCCGCGCTGACGGCTTCCTGCGGGAAGGCGAATTTTGCCCAACCGGGAATGCCCAGCGTTACCGGAACGTCCCCGGCCATGATCGGCTGGCCGGCATCGAGCGCCGCCTTGACCCGGTCGATGCGCACAATGGCCAGACCGGTCGTGTCTACGGTCGAGCCGAGCGTGCCAACCGGCCTGCCTGCGACGGTCAGTTCGGTGCCGGGCGTGGGCAGGGGCCTGTCGGCCGATGCAATCAGCACGCGCCGCCTGGCCGTGCCGCGATGCTGCATGCGCGAGACGACCTCCTGGCCGACATAGCAGCCCTTCTTGAAGCCGATGCCGCCGGTTTCGTCCAGCAGCACATCGTGGGGGAAGGCGTCTCCGAGTTGGTAGTCGCTGCCGCTTTCGGCAATGCCGCCGACAATGCGGAAGGCCTGCCACGCGGCAAGATCGCCGCGCTCATCCGTTTCGCCATAGGAACGCGTGACGGCACCCTTCGGAAAGCGTGTGTCGGCGGCCGCCGTTGAATCAGATTGTGAGGGTGTTGATTCATGTCCCCACGCGACGGTGACAAACGCCTGATCGGATTTGGCAATCTCGACCTTGGCGCGCAGTTTGTAGAGCGTCAGCCGGCGTACGAAATCGTCCGATATGTCGGCACGGCATTCGAGCCGGAATGCATTCTCGCCGGTGCGGGAGATCAGGAAATCGAACAGGATCTTGCCTTGCGGCGTCAGCAGCGCACCGGGTTTGGCTTCGCCGGGAGCCAGGATGTCGAGATCGGTGGTCAGGATGTTCTGCAAAAAATGCTCGGCATCCGGACCTGATACGGAAATGAGGGCGCGGTCTTTGAGCTGGGCACAGGGCATGGGCGGAAAAGCAACCTGATCTTGCAAAATGGTCGGCCTTTACGTAAGCCGCTGGCACTCCCCCCGCAAGAGAGCATGGCCATGATCTACGACCTCATCCTGACAGGCGGCACAGTGGTCAACCATGACGGCGAAGGGGCTCGCGACATCGGCGTGAAGGACGGGCGCATCGCTGCCATCGGCGATCTCCGCCAGGCCTCGGCCGGCGAGACGATCGACTGCCGCGGCCTGCATATCCTGCCGGGTGTCGTCGACAGCCAGGTGCATTTTCGCGAGCCGGGACTGGAGCACAAGGAAGATTTGGAAACGGGTTCGCGCGCTGCCGTGCTTGGCGGTGTCACCGCCGTGTTCGAGATGCCCAACACCAATCCGCTGACCACCAGCGAGGCAACGCTTGCCGACAAGGTCCGGCGCGGCACGGGGCGCATGCATTGCGATTTCGCCTTCTGGGTCGGCGGCACCCGCGAGAATGCCGGGGATGTCGGCGAGCTTGAGCGGCTGCCGGGTGCGGCCGGGATCAAGGTTTTCATGGGCTCGTCCACTGGCGACCTGCTGGTCGAGGATGACGAGGGCGTGGCGTCGATCCTGAGAAACACGCGCCGGCGCGCCGCCTTTCATTCGGAAGACGAATTCCGGCTGCGCGAGCGCCTTGGCGAACGCATCGAAGGCGACCCGGCATCGCACCCTGTCTGGCGCGACGAGATCGCCGCCTTGCGCTGTACCGAACGGCTGGTACGCATTGCGCGAAACGCCCGTGCCCGCATCCATGTTCTACACATCTCGACCGCCGAGGAGATTGTGTTCCTCGAACAACACAAGGATGTCGCGACCTGCGAGGCGACGCCACATCATTTGACGCTGAGCGCCGACGACTATCTCAGGCTTGGCACGCTGATCCAGATGAACCCGCCGGTGCGTGCCGCGCGCCATCGCGATGGCGTCTGGCATGGCATTGCGCAAGGCATCGTCGATGTGCTCGGCTCCGACCACGCGCCGCACACGCTGGCCGAGAAGGCAAAGCCCTATCCGGCCTCACCGTCGGGGATGACCGGCGTGCAGACGCTGGTGCCGATCATGCTCGACCACGTCAATGCCGGCCGGCTGACCTTGCAGCGCTTTGTCGACCTGTCTAGCCACGGCCCGCAGCGGATCTTCGGCATGGCGAGAAAGGGCCGCATCGCTGCCGGCTACGACGCCGACTTCACCATCGTCGATATGAAGCGGCGCCAGACCATCACCAATGCGCAGGCCGGCTCGAAAGCCGGCTGGACGCCTTATGACGGGAGAGAAGTGGTCGGCTGGCCGGTCGGCACCGTCATTCGCGGCCGCCGCGTGATGTGGGAAGGCGAGATCGCCACGCCAAGCCAGGGTAGGGCGGTGGAGTTTTCTGAGGCATTGCCCCGCTAGGCTCCCTACCCCCGTGGGTGGGAAGAGCCGCTCTCAATCCCCGGCGACGAAGAATGACCATTGTCCGCTAGGGGTGATACCGACGCGATAGAAAATATAGGCGCCGAACTGCTTCATGTCGTCGAAATCGCCAGCGGTGACGATCTTGAACAGTTCGACCCGCTGCTTGGCGTCCAGCTTGTCCAGCGGGAGGGCGAAGAAATACGGCCACACGTAGAGCTCTTGTGGCGTGCCGGCATCGAGGTGGACGTAGCCGGCATCAAGCACCTCCTCCAGGATGGCCAGGATTTCCTGGCCGTCCGGGTCGCCCGAGAGGCCCTTGAGGAAAGCGACGGCATCGCCATCAATGTCGGTTAGGGACAATTGCGTTGTGCTGTCGCCCGTGCCGATCAACGGCCGCAACTTTTCGATATCGCCGCCCTTGCAGGCTTCGACGATCAAATCATGCATGCGCCGCACTGGTTCCGGCAGCTTGCCGAGATCGTAGATGACCTCGGGCACTGGCGTGTCCGGATCGACGCGTGGCCTGGTCACGCCGCCATCCGCCGGACTGTCCGGCTCGGCTTCGGCAGGAGCAGTCGGCTGGCTAGACGGCGGCGGCGTCCCGACCGGGTTGGGCATTGGCACGGTGCTTCCGGGGGGCGACATGTCGTCGGCCGGCGGTGTGACCGTCGGGGGGAGCTCTTCGCGCTTGATTTCGCTCAGCGCATAGGCGGGGCTGCTCGCGAGACACACAACCAGGGGAATCGCGGCACAGCAAGCGGCGAAAGAGATGCGAAGGACCAAGCCACGCGGCTTGCCTGACATCGAAAAACTCACTGCCCGTTTCTCCCTGCTTACGGGCATGACGCCCGAGCGGCATATTGCCGTCAAAGAACCGGACGTCGGTTCAGTGCCGCAGCCGTTCAGGTTCGAAGGCGCCAGCAATCACCTTTTCACGCATACGGTCGAGCAGGGCAAGGGCCGAGGTCTCGCCATTGGCACGCAACATCTCGCCGAAGGCTGTTTCGAGCGCTGCTTCGGCAATGATCTCGGGCTCTATCCCGGCGGAGAGACCTTCCGCCCAGGCCTCGCTGTGGCTTTCCACGGCGGTCAAGCGTTTTTCTTCCCTGACCAGCGCGTCGATGTCGTTGACACCATGTTCCATAAGCGAATGTCCACCCTTTCAAGCTGCGATCCATTGATGTGGATCAGGCCTGATCTGTTCATTTCACACGCAGGGACAATTAAGTATTTGTAAATACGACATTTTTTTGATCGTATTTTACAAAGCCCGATTGCCTTGTGCGAAGCTGCGTTCAGTTCGAGTCAAACTTAGCCGATTGGGGCGGCCTGCGGGGCGAAAACCTTCAGTTTGAGTTAATTCCGCTTTCGCGCGGTAAGGTTTCGTTAATACTGTTGCAGAAGTGCAACATGAGGATTGCACCAAGATATTGCCTGGCACAAGCCGATATATCGGCTGTACCCAGCAATGGTTCGGATAGTTGTCGATAAGCGAGTGCCTAAAGCGCGCCGCGTTTGAACGGATTCAGGCGAGGCGCTTTAGGTTTTCGTTTTTATGCGTGTCGTTCTCCCAAAACCGCAGCCACTTTTGGGCGATATGCATTAGTTGCCGTAACGCGAGGCGATGTCGCGAGACAGCGTCTCGCCTTCCTTCATGTAGCGGCTGATGGCTTCGGTCGCCGAGGGCGTGCACCTCGTATAGGTGCCGCCGAAGGAGCGGTAGCCGCGATTGAAGCTGGCAATGAAACGGGCGCGCCGCTCGGCGTCCGGATTTTCCGAATCGAGCAGTTTTGTCATCTCGACACGCCACTGGTCGCCCTTTTCGCCGCACAGATTGCGCAGGAAATGCAGCGAGCCCAGAACCTCCGCCAGCCGCATCAACCCGGGCTCGAACGGCGACTCGGCGCTGAGCGCGGGCCGTATCGAAACGGTCGCGCCGACCGCAAGACACACGGCGAGGAGCATGGATGGACGATTCATAAGCCTTCTCTACCAGCTGCGTGGCTCTGCTAAACAGCATAAGTCTTTGTGGCGAAACAATTTGTGGCCCGCAAGTTGATTTCAGGACAGCAGTCCGGCGTTTCCGCCGGGGGCCAACAAGTCTTCGGCGACCGCGAATACCGAGCCTGCCAGCGGCAGCGCCGCCATCTCGCTGAGCGTATAGAAGGCCGCCGTCTCCGCATCGTCGCTGGCCACGGCCTCGCCGCCGGCATAGGCGGCGCCGAAGACTGTGAGGAGATAATCGACCGGGTGGCTGTCATCCCGGCCGTCGATGTGGATTTCCCGCAGCGGGCGATAATTTGTGGCACGCAAACCGGTTTCTTCCTGAAGTTCGCGCTCTGCCGCTGCCTCCAGCGTCTCACCAGGCTCGACCTTGCCGCCCGGAAAGGCATAGAGCCCTTGCGACGGTTGCCGGGCTCGCTTGACCAGAAGCACGGTGTCTGCCCGCACGACGGCGACCGAGACTGCCGGAAGTATTTTGCGCGCTTCGTTCATGGATTCCCAATCAGGCTGAAGGCCGGTCAGTTGTGGACCGGCCAGCGTGGACAAGTTTTAGCGGTTGCGCAACGCCGGTTCCATCGCCACTTTCAGAAACCGAACCTTTCGAAGGGCACCAATCGACCATGTGCGGACGTTTCGCCTTGACCGCGACGCCGGATCAGACCGCTGCCTTTCTGGACGTGGCGGGGCTTGAGGATTTCCCGGCGCGCTACAACATCGCCCCGACGCAGCCGATCCTGATGGCGGTCGCCGGCCCTCCGCGGGCGCCGGGCTCCAATCTGCCGGACCGGCAGCCAATGCTGGTGCGCTGGGGGCTGATCCCGACCTGGGTGAAGGATACAGGCGAGTTTCCGCTGCTGTTCAACGCGCGCTCCGAAGGGGCTGCCGAAAAGGCGTCGTTCAAGGCCGCCATGCGCCATCGCCGCGCTTTGGTGCCGGCGTCCGGCTTTTATGAATGGCGGCAAACCGGTGGCAAGAAGGGGCAGCCTTACTGGATACGCCCCAGGCATGGCGGGCTGGTTGCCTTCGCCGGACTGATCGAGACCTATGCCGAGCCGGGCGGTTCGGAAATGGACACCGGCGCCATCCTGACCATCAACGCCAATGCCGACATAGCGCATATCCACGACCGCATGCCGGTGGTGATCGATCCCAGGGATTTCGCACGTTGGCTGGATTGCCGCACGCTCGAACCGCGCGATGTCGCCGATCTGTTGCGACCGGCACAGCTCGATTTCTTCGAGGCAATTCCGGTCTCCGACCTCGTCAACAAGGTCGCCAACACCGGAC
>NZ_RZRP01000377.1:0-5907 GCF_003997795.1 Mesorhizobium sp. M7A.F.Ca.US.005.03.2.1
GTCATTGGCCGCCTGCACGGTCACGCCCTGAATCAGGTCTTCGAGCCGGATCGACGACTTGAGCTTGGCGAACATCGTCGATGTTCCCGAAGGCGCGCCACCCTTGCGCCAGGCGTTCTCGCTGACCACGAACGTATCGTCGAGCTTCAGGCGGCCGGATTTGATGGCGTTGAAAACCACTTCCATGGTCATCAGCTTGGCCATCGAGGCCGGCGGTATCGGCTTGTCGGCCTCCTTGGAAAACAGCACCGTCCCGGTCTCGGCATCGATCATGAGGGCCTGCGCGGCCTTGGTTTCGAACAGCTGTGCACCGGCCGGAGCCTGGAAAAACAGCAGCAAGCCTAAAACCAGAAGCCCGGCGAGAGGCGGGAGCAAGCGAAATTGCATGATGTTCGACCCGTTGGCCGGCACCGCCGGCAAGCCCGCGAAAAGTATCAGGCTTTTTGCGCGGCGGATCAACCGCGCAGCGGAAATCCCACCAGGCTTGCGCTCAGTTGCGCACAGCCAGTGCATCGGGCGCGCCATGCGACCAGGCAGCCTGCAGCAAATCATCGAGATTGCGGTGGCCATCGGGATAGAGATTGACCGAATACCAATCCTCGCCATCGAGTTCCGAACGCTGGATCTCGATCTTGCCGTATGCGGCAAGCTGAGCGGCAACACGCTTGGCCTCCGCTGCATCCTCGAACGAACCAGCCGCGACGTAGTCAGTGGACGGACCGGCCGTTGGCGGCTGCCGTTTCCATGATTGGAGCACATCGGCCGGCGACATGCCGTCGCCACCCATCGCGGCGAAGGCATTTGAGACGCCGCGTTCGACCCGCTCGTCGGCATAGGACAGCGAGGCCACGGCAAACGGCGATTGCGGCGGCAGATTGATCTGCGGACGCTCCGGCACGATCGGGCCGAAATCCGGAAGCGCCAGATCGCCATACGCCGACGACTGCGTCGACATGATCGGCTGGACAGAACCGGAATCGGTCAACTGGCCCGGAAACGGCACGGCAGCAGTGCCGGCAGGCAGGCTTGGCGACGGGCCGTTCATGGCGACCATGACGCCGGTCGGCAGTCCATCCGACGGGTCTGGCGCCCTGTTGCCGGGATGATAGGAGGCCATCAGATACTGGTCGTCATCGCCGTCGAGCGGCGCGCGGCCGACATATTCGACCTTTACCTGAGCGGTGCCGGTGTTGGCATAGTCAAGCATCTGGGCAGCGCGCTCCGATACGTCGATGATGCGGCCTTCGTGATATGGGCCGCGATCGTTGACGCGAACGATGACCGAACTGCCGGTCTTGAGATTGGTGACGCGGGCATAGCTTGGCAGCGGCATGGTCGGGTGCGCCGCCGTCAGATGGGTCATGTCATAGACTTCGCCATTGGCGGTAAGCCGGCCATGGAAGGCGTCGCCATACCAGGAGGCGAGGCCGACCTTGGCGTAACGCTTGTCTTCCTTCGGGTAATACCACTTGCCGCGGACCTGATAGGGTTTGCCAAGCTGATCCCTGCCGCCGCCACGTTGGATGCGCCCGTTCCGGGAGATCACACGCGGGCTTGCCTTCACGCCATATTCGGATTCGGCGAAATATTCCTTGGAGCGGGTCTTCTTGTTGACCATCGCTTTCGGCTCAGGCTGCGACGCGCAGGCAGCCAGCAAGGCGGCCGACATGGCGAACAACGCGACGGTAGCAGCGCGACGAAGACGCGGTGGCGTCACAGCCTGCATTTTCCTGATGTCCCCTTCAGTCTCAACTCAAGGCGTCGCGTTCAACCACCAGAGGAGCCAAAACACTCACCCGACAATACCAACGACGCTTAAAACCCCGATCCTTTGTGCGCAGGAATTGCTTATCACGGTATTAACCGATTGTGGCCGCAACCGGGCAAGATTGTGGCGTCTCCACCGTAAGAGCTCTCTGAAAAGTAACGGTTTTCGTGCTTCCACGCGAGAGATGTGATGCCCTCTGCCACAGAAAGCCTGGCTTCGCTCCTGCCCGCCGTGCCTGCCGGTTGACCGGGCTTTGTCGGGCAGCGGACCGACCGCCGGAACAAAGAAATGCGCCGCTAGTTTCATCCGCAGGGCACTCGAACAGAAGGACGAGCATGATGAAAATGACTTCATTGATGGTCGCGATCGCGATGTCGCTTTCTGCCGGGTCTGCGATCGCCGCATGTCCGGACAAGTCAGCTTCGAACACCGGGACCGATGCCGGACAGACCGCCGGTATTTCGAAAGATGGAACCCACGCGCCTTTAGAGACTCCGAAGGCCATGGGCAACGCGAACAAGCCAGCCGCCAAGGATGGCACCACGATGCCATTGGCGGGCGCTGAAGGCGGGGGCGACAAAAACCTTGCAACCTCGCAGCAGGATATCGAGGCGCAGCAGCACGGTGATAAGGCCGCGGCGGCAAAGGCGGACGAAAATTGCAAAGACTGAGGACCGTACAGGCCGGAGCCGATTTGCAGCTTCGGCCTTCCTCACCAGTAGCTGTTCCCTTGGCGAAAGTTAAATCTGCGGGATACCGCAGCTGTCCCAAGAGGCTGACCCGTAGGATTACCTCCGCCCAATTCCGAGGATGGCTTGGTCGGTAGGTCGCGCCCTCGGTTGGGCCTGCACGAAAGCCCTCCAGCGTCAGGCTTCTTGTGTTCGCGCGCAAACCTGTACATCGCCAGTCGGCGGGCTCCTTCTTCATCATGCACCAATGGGATAGCGAGTTCCGGTGCTCGATTCCGAAAAACTCAGCGCCTGCCAGGACGGCAGGAACCGACACAGTGGTGGTTGACGCAGCCCTCAATGCCGCTTTACAGGAATGAGGCGTGAACCAGCCGGGAGCGCCTTCGGTGCCAATCCGGCGCCACAGGCCAAACGAGTTGGCCCCGCGCTGCCCAAATGGTTGAAAAACCACGATGGAGGAATGGCCGAGCGGTTTAAGGCACCGGTCTTGAAAACCGGCGTGGGTGCAAGCTCACCGTGGGTTCGAATCCCACTTCCTCCGCCATTCGATCGAGAAGGGCAGCATACAGAGCATACAGAGCATACAGAACTGAGTACGCCGATTTCCGCCTCCGTGGACGTAAGGGCGAAGCGTCAAACATCATGTCTGCTTTCTCCTGACCTTGGGCGTCAGCACTGGTAACCCCCCTGCTCATTCGACGTTCTATCCCTTGCATCGACCGCAATCAGAGGTATGCTAACACTTCATTCTGGTTGTATATTTCGCAAGGCTTATGGGATATTCGATCTCTCACGAGCGCCTGTCGGTAGTGATCGGTCGCATATATGAGGCCGCCTACGATCAATCGATTTGGCTTGACGTGGTCCTTCAGTTGCAAGCCATGTTTCATGGCTCCAGAGCCTGTTTCTCGGGCATCGACTGGGCCAATGTCGAGGATAGCTTTTGCGTCTCACCGAGCCGCGACCCCTATTGGGACAGGATTTTCCTTGACCATTTCGCGACCAACGAACTCTTTGCGCCGCGTGTGGCCGCGCCGCTTGGCCGGGTTTTTAGCGACACCCAGTTGATTGGGCGGCACCGTATTGAACGCACCTCCGTCTGGAACGAATGGATGATGCCGCAGGACATGTATGACGGCATGTTCTGCAATCTGCGCGCGTCGGAAAAGAACTACTGGTTTTTCGACGTGCAGCGAGGCCGAGGGCAGCCGGCGTTCGACGCCGATGATCGTGCGATGCTCGCCCTGATCACACCTCATCTGGAGCGCGCTGCGGGTTTGGGCCGACATTTCGAGGCGCGGCCTGTGCTCCAATCGCTGCTCGGCCACCTGCCCTTCGCCGGCTTTGTCGTCGATCCGCGCCTGCGCATCCTTGACATGAATGACGCCGCGCAAAGACTTCTGGTACAGCCGATCACTCTGCTGACGGCGAACGGTGGCCATCTGGCCACCTCCGATTCCACGCAAACCCAAATGCTGCAACGTGCGGTCGCACGAGTCTGCCGGGTGGACGAGAGCGAGTTTCCCAATTCGGCTGCCGATTTGATCTTGCGGTCGGAGCGCGGCGACCAACTGGTATTGTCGATTGGATTGTTGCCCGACGGCGAGATGTTCGGCCTGTCGGCTGGACCTTGCGCGGTGGTGCTGGCGCGCGAATCACGTTTGGCCCTGTCGACGAGCTTAGCCGATCAACTGCGAAAAACCTTTGGGCTGACAGGGAAAGAAGCTTCCGTCGCGCTCGCGCTCGCAAGCGGATTGTCCTTGAAGGAAATAGCGATCAGGGAAAACATGGCCTACGGCACCGCACGCGTTCATCTGGACAAGATTTTTCGCAAGACAGATACGCAGAGGCAGAGTCAGCTCATTGCGCTGCTGAATGCATTTCGTCTTCTGCCCTAACAAGCTGCAATAGCACATTAAGGTTCTTCGAGTGCAGGGCGTTGCGACTGTGGCGAGCCAGCGACAGTGCGCCACTCTTTGGCCGGTCTATGGCATTTGATATATATATCGCCCACCCATCATCCGTTATTGCGAATCTGAAGCACTGATTTGCTCGAAGCATTGCTTTGCTTGGGCTGTTCTGATGACGGCAGATTGCATTTATTGGACGATGGGGCGGGCCTATCATGAGACTCTACGGTTTTTCGGCAGACAAAGCCTACCCACTCGTTTCCTTGCGCGCGCAACTCCTCTCGCAGGCCAGTCGCTCGGCACTGCGTTTCGCAATCGGCATGGCCGGTTTCGCCGGCTCGGCTGTTTTCTTTTCCCCGCAGGCGCAGGCGGCATGTACGGTCACTCTGGGAACTGATGTGCAGTGCGGCACCACCTCCACGGTCAATGCCGTCAATCCGGCTGCTCCTCCCAACGACCGGGGCTATTCATTTTCTTCACCGTTTACGGCCCACCTCGCGATCGATGCCGGGGCGACGGTCAGCGGATTTGGCCTCGCGATCGAGAATACCGGCAATGGCGCCGTCATGGTCGTCAACAACGGCACGATCAGTGTCGATGCGGGCAACACGCCAACAGCCGGCGGGACCGCGGCACTCAATATCGATGCCGCCTCCAACCTGATCACGTACACAGGCAGCGGCGCGATCACCAATAACGGCAGTGGCGATGCCTTCGCAATAAAGCAGAATGGCCTGGGCTCGATCGATGTCGATGCCACCGGCGATATCACGGCGGCTGCCGGCTCAGGCATTGTGGTGCGTAACACGGCGGCGAGTGGCTCCATCGATGTCACCACGGGCGCGGTGACGGCGCTGGCTGCTGGCATGTTCGGTATCGACGTCCAGTCGTCTTCGACGGCAGGCAATCTCACGATCGTGGCGAACGGCGATGTGAAGGCGGGCAATACCGGTATCTTGGGTCGAGTTTCCTCCACAGGAACTGGCAACATCGATATCACGGCGAACGGCGCCATCGACGCAGGCAACGGCATTATCGCGCAGAACTTGGGCAACGGCTCGACGACGGTGAAGGCGATGGGACCGGTCACCGCGACAATGGCGTCGGGCCTTGGCGTCTTCGCTCAGGGCCGGGGCGATGTCTCGATAACAACGGCTGCGGTGACCTCGACGGGCGGTCAGGCGGTCTATGCAATAGGGACCGGCACAGGCACAGGCACAATCGATGTGACGACCAACGGCAATGTCTCGGGCACTGCAGGCATCCTCGCAGGTAACTCCGGCACGGGCATGATCAGCGTGATCGCCAATGGTGCGGTGACCGGCACATCCTTTGACGGCATCGTCGCGAACGGTGGTGGCGCGGTGGACGTGCAGGTCGCCGGCACGGTGATGGGCGCGCGTTCCGGCCTGACCTTGATCGGTGGCGCCAGCGGCACAGGCAATCTCTCGGTGACGGGCGCGGGCGGCTTCGTCGGCGGCAGCGACGATGCGGTGAATATTCAGAACTATGGCCCGGGCACGGTCACGGTCGATATATC
>NZ_RZRP01000378.1:0-5906 GCF_003997795.1 Mesorhizobium sp. M7A.F.Ca.US.005.03.2.1
GCCATGCACATCATAGCCGTTTGCGGAAATGCTCGGTGCCGACGATCAGCAGGCCGGCGGCGACGATCAGCGCAGCGCCCAGGAAAACTTCGCGGCGCGGCACGTCGCCCCAGATCGCAAAGCCGAGTGCGAATGCCCACAATAGCGAGGTGTATTCCAGCGGCGCGAGAACCGAGGCCGGCGTGCGCTTCATGCCTTCGAAGAGAAGATACTGCGCCAGGCCGCCGAGTGCGCCGACGCTGGCAAGCGGCAGCAGCTGGGTCCAGTCGGGTGTCCGCCACCAAAGCAACGCCGGCACCGCCGAAAACAGCAGGAAATAGAAATTGTTGAGCAGGAGCTGGATCATCGAGCGCTCGGCAAGGGCGGTCCTGCGCAAGAGCACGATGGCGATGCCCCACAAGAAGGCGGCCGCCAGCACCAGCAGCACCGGCACGGACAGGCCGAGATGGGTCGGATCGCAAGCGATGAACACGCCGGCAAAGCCGATCAGCACCGCCAGCCAGCGCAGCATCGGCACTTTTTCGCCGAGCAGGAACACCGAAAGCACGGTGACGATGATCGGGGCCGCGTAATAAACGGTGGTCAGTTCGGCGAGCTGCAGGCTGCGCGCGGCGTTGTAGTAGCAGAGCCACGCAGCAAGCGTGAAGGCACTGCGCACCAGCATCGGCCGCACGATCGGCGAGCGCATCGTGTCGGCAAACAGCTGTCGTCCGCCGATCGCCGCGCACGCGCCCAGAATGGTGATGCTGCGGAAGAACATGATCTGCCAGACGCTCAGGCCGACGACCAGCAGCTTGATCGAAGCATCCTGTGTCGAAAACAGCAGATAGGCCGCACCGGTCAGCAGGATGCCTGCAAGAACCCGCTCGCGTGTTTCGAGAATGGCGATATCGGCCATAAGGCGCGTGGGACCAAATTTGCCGGAGCGGCAGAAATGCTGTGAGGAGCGACACAAGGGAGCCGTGAATTCAACTCCCTTGGTACCAAGCTATACGGGCGAAAACCCCTGCGGCGCTACGCCAGTCCGGGGCTTATATTGGGGCACGGGTCCATGGCGAGCTGCACTGTCGCCAAGTCTATTGCGTCGCCTGATAAAGCTCCGAAGCGGCTTCTTTCAGCGCGCGCCGGCCGTCGGACCTGAAATACATCATGTGCCCGCCCTCGACGACATCGAGACGGATGGGCTTGGCATTGGCGAGCGACGGGATCTGGCTCACCAGGTAGCGCGAGGCGAGGTAAGGTGTCACCAGGTCGGTGTAGCCGTTAACGATCACGACGCCGAGCGAAGGGTTCAGCGAGCGTGCGCGCTGCAGATCGTCCATCACCCCGGCATAGCCTTGCCGCGAGGCGCCGGTCCCGTAATCCCAATTGTGGCTGATTTCGCCATTGAGCAGCCGATAGCTGACATCGGTGCGAAAATGCAGTTCGTCGCTGATATAGCCGACGAACGCCGACGTCAGCGCCGGCACGCTGCGGTCGAGCACCGGATCCGGGCCGGCGATGCGGGCGCTCTCGGGCGCGATGTCGGCCGTGCCGATCGTGGCGTCATAGGGGCTGAGCACCTTGCCGCTGGCGCGGGCGAACTCCCTTGCGAACAGGCCGGTGGGGATGCGGGCGGAGTTCCGCTGCACCAGGTCGAGCGGCAGGCCGGTGATGTCAGCCACGCGTTGGCTGGCCAGCCGCCTGCCTTGCTCCAGTCCGCTGGTGATTGCCGTGAGGTAATCGCCCATCGCATAATGTTCGACGTCTGCCAGCTTCTCCCGCAACGCGTCGCCGCTGACGCCTTCGGCGCGCAGGCGCACCGCAGCCAGTGAAGGCAGTTCGAGCGCCCAATGCAGCGGCTCGAATTCGTCGGGCTGCACCAGCGTGAACTCCAGCGCCGGGGAGATCAGCACGATGCCGTTCGGACTGATGCCGATATCTTCCTGCAACGTCCTGGAGAGCAGCGCTGCGCGGAACCCGCCATAGCTTTCGCCGGCGAGGAACAGCGGCGACCCGGTGCGGCCGTTCTGCGCGAGATAGAGCCGGATGAAGGCGCCTATCGAGCCGGCATCCTGGTTGACGCCCCAGAAGTCGCGCGTGTCCTGACCCGGTGCCTCGCGGCTATAGCCGGTTCCCACCGGATCGACGAAGACGAGATCGGTCATGTCGAGCCAGCTGTCCGGATTGTCGATCAGTCTTTGCGGTGACGGCAGGAATTCGCCGTCGGCTCCCGTCGCGATTATCCGTGGACCGAGTGCGCCGATATGCAGATAGGCGGACGCTGCTCCAGGGCCGCCGTTGAACACGAAGGTGATCGGCCGCTGCTGGTCTTTGGCCCCGCTTGCCGGCGGCTCCAGTGTGTAGGCGACGTAGAAGATCTCCGCCGTGACGTCGCCCTTGCCCGATAGCAGCGACAGGGTCGCCGCCTTTGCCTGGTAATCCAGCTTGCGCCCGGCTAGCGTGATCGAATGGTTGGTGGTCTGCGGCGGCGGCAGCAGGGATAGCACGCCGCCCGAGGGCGCCGGCCGCTCCGCCGTTTCAGCCAGGACGGGCTGCGCCAGGACGGCGAGCATCGGCAGGATAAGGCAGATCAGTTTCAATTTGACCGGCATGATGGCTCCGCGACAACGACTCCCGCATAGGTATGGCCGAGAGGGTCGAAGTCAAAGGAAATGGCTGATTTGAACTTGCAACGGCTTGCGCTAGAGCCGGATGATTTCAGGTCGATCGACCTGAAATCTGAATCCGGCTCTAAATCAAACAGATGGAGCATGATGCCGTCCGAAAACCGCTTCACACTTTTCGGCATCATGCCTAGTATGAATTGGAATGCAGTCGAACCTTTCCCTCGATCAGTTTGGGCGCTGGAGCGGCGGTGTCGCCGCTGCGGCCGTTGCCGTGACACCCGAAGAATTGTCGGCTCGCTTCACGGCAGCGGCGAGCGAGTTGCTTGGCTCCGACCGCGCCTATGTCGGCTTTTACCGTCGCGACATCACATCCCTGACCATCGACGATGCCGGTCCCGATCGCTGGAACCGCGACTATGATGCACGACTGTATCGCCAGGATCCCTTCTTCCAGAGGTTCGCCAGCACGAGGCAGGATTTCCTGTTGCCGCTGTCGGCACTCCGCAATGGCGACTTCCAGCGCACTCCCTACTATCGCGAATTCTTCGGCCCTTCCGACAGTTTCGACGAGATCACCGGCGTGTTCAATCTCGACCGGCTGACCGCTGGCTATGTCACTTTTCTCAGGCGAAACGGGGCAGAACCGTTTGGCGAGCAGGATCTGGCGACGGCTTGCGCGGCAAGCAGCGCGACAAGGCTCATTTTGGAAAGATTGCTCCATCTGTGCCGCTTCCGGCACAAGGGCGCCGCAATCGGTGACGCTCGCTCGCGGCTGAGCAGGCGCGAGACCGAGATTGCGCGGCATCTGGTCGATGGTGGCAACGCCAAGACGATTTCGCGATGCCTCGCCATCTCGCCCGGGACCGTCCGCAACCACATCAAGCAGATCTATCGCAAGCTCGGCGTGCACTCCCAGGTCGAGTTGCTGGCGGCCATCCGCGAAGCCGCTTGAGCCTGACGGCTTCCGCCCGGCTCTGTCTTTTTGCTTTGACGCAATTCCCAAGGGAAAGCGCTACGCGCTTTTCCCGGGAAAACCGCTGCGCACTTTTCCTGGAATTGCTCTATTGTCCCGTCACGATGCGCGTCCACATGCGGTTTTGTGATCGCAGCAGCTTTGGGTCGTTGTTGTCCACCACGAACAGCTTGGCCTTCACGGCATCAGGCGGAAAGACGCCGGGATCGCTGGCTATGGCCTTGTCCATCAGCGGCAGGGACTCCGGTATCGCATTGGCGTAGGAGACATAGCTGGAATTGGCCGCGGCGATATCGGGCCGCAGATTGAAGTTGATCCAGGCCTGGGCGTTGTCGGGATGCGGCGCATCTTTCGGTACCGCCATCGTATCGAAGTTGATGAGCGTGCCTTCTCTGGGGATGGAATAGGCGATCTCCAGCTTCTTTACGGATTCCGCCGCACGGGTCCTTGCCTGGAGTATGTCGCCCGACCAGCCCAACACCACACAGATGTCACCGTTGGCGAGGTCGTTGATGTATTTCGACGAATGGAAATAGCGGATGTAGGGCCGCACCTTGACCAGCAGGTCCTCGACCTTGGCGAGGTCGTCGGGACTGGTCGATTTGGGGTTGATGTGAAGGTAGTTCATCGCCATCGGGATGACTTCAGCCGGCGCATCGATGATAGCCACACCGCAATCGGACAGCTTCTTGACCACATCGACGTCGAAGACCATGGCGAAGGAATCTGTCGGCCTGTCCGGCAGCCGCTGCTCCACCGCAGCGACGTTGTAGCCAATGCCGTCGGTGACCGCCATATAGGGCACTGCATGCAGGTTCTGCGGGTCGGCGCCGGCGATCAGCGTGAGGGCTTGCGGATCGATCTTCGAGTGGTTCGCAAGCTTCGATTTGTCGAGTTCCAGGAAAGCCCCTGCTTTGACCTGGTTCTTGAGGAACGGATAGGGCGAAGGGTAGACCACGTCATATCCGGAGCCACCGGTGAGCAGCTTGGTCTCAAGCACCTCGTTGCCGTCATAGACGTCGTAACGAACCTTGATTCCCGTTTCCTTCTCGAATTTCTCGGCCGTGTCCGGCGCGATGTAGTCGGACCAGTTGTAGACGTTGACGATCTTTTCCTCGTCAGCCGAAGCCGCATTTGCGCAGATGCCGCAGGCAAGCAGGGTTGAGAAGATCAGAGCGCGCATGAATGTCCTCCGTTTTCGCTATGTGTTCTCGGCATGCTCCGTCCCTCAACGTCGTTGCGGGGCATAGACCGGCAAGGTGATGCAGGCGACATTGCCGCCGCCCAGCAGGATCTCTCGCGAGTTTTCGATGCCGACTATCCGGTGGTCGGGAAACAGCTCGGCCAGCGTCCGCTTGGCCTTCACATCGAGATCGCAGCCGAACTGCGGCACCACCACGACGCTGTTGCCCGGATAGTAGTTGATGTAGCTCGCCGCGATCCGGTTTCCGGCCGGTCGCGCCCAGGTCGAATCCAGCCGGTCCACGCCGTCGCTTTCTTCCGGCGTCATCTCGATCGGCAAGGGGTGGGGCAGCCGGTGAACTTCCAGCGCGCGGCCCTTCGCATCACGAGCCGAACGCAACACCGCCTCGGCTTCGCGCACGATCTCATATTGTGGGTCGTCCCGATTGTCGGTCCAGCTCAGCACGACCACGCCGGGGCGCACGAAGCAGCAGACGTCGTCGACATGGCCGTCGGTCTCGTCGAAGGCAAAGCCGCGTGGCAGCCAGATGATGGTGTCGACACCGAGATAGTCGCCAAGCTGGCGCTCCACCTCGGCCTTGCCGAGATGAGCGTTGCGATTTCGATTGAGCAGGCATTGCTCCGTCGTGATGAGCGTGCCCTGACCGTCGCACTGCAACCCGCCACCCTCGGCGATCAGAGGTGCGCGGTAGCGATCCATGTTCTCGATTTCGAGCAGTTTTTGCGCCGCAAGGTCATCCAGGTCCCATGGCGAATAGAGGCCGCCGTCAAAACCGCCATAGGCGTTGAAGATCCAATCGACGCCACGCACGTCGCCTTGATCGTTGACGACGAAGTTGGGACCGCTGTCGCGCAGCCAGGAATCATTGGTGGACATCTCCACGACACGCACATGGCCAGGCAATCGCGCTCGGGCATTCTGCCACTGGCGAGCAGAAGCCGCCACCGTCACCGGCTCGCTTTGCGCGATCGCCGCGGCGACATCGGCGAACAGTTTTTGCGCGGGCTTGGCGCCGAGGCGCCAGGTGTCCGGCCGCTCCGGCCAGATCATCCAGCAGCCTGACTTGGGTTCGAATTCGCCGGGCGCGCGAAACCCATCCTGTTTCGGCCTTGTCGAGAGG
>NZ_RZRP01000379.1:0-5897 GCF_003997795.1 Mesorhizobium sp. M7A.F.Ca.US.005.03.2.1
GCCGAAACCAATCCGCGCGATCCTGTGACCAGCGAAGCGCCTTCCTCCATCCGGCCGCCCGGCAGCCGTGCAGTCGCAAGCCCGCTGGCCCGGCGGCTTGCCGCTGCGGCCGGGCTCGACCTTGCCGCCATTGCGGGAAGCGGCCCGCGCGGGCGCATCAAGAAGCGCGACATCGATGCCACCCTAGCCGCCCTCTCCAATGAACATGACAGCGCAGGCCAGCGAACGCCGGCGACGGCCCAGACGCCATCCATTGCCGCGCCAACGCTGACCCGACAGCCGGCGCCCGTGGTCCTCATCCACGGCTTCGGGGCGGATCGCTCGGTGTGGCGGCAGGTCGTGCCCTTGCTCGGTCCGGAGATCGAGACGATCAGCCTCGACTTGCCCGGCCATGGCGTGGAAGCGGTAAGACCTGCAAGCAGCATCGAGGAGATCACCTTCCTCCTCTGCGACCAACTGGAGGAGATGGGCGTCGGCAATGCCCATCTCGTCGGCCATTCCCTGGGCGGTGCGGCGGCCCTCGCGCTCGCCCGGCTGGGCCGTCTTACGGTGCGCTCTGTGACGCTCCTTGCCCCTGGCGGGCTTGGCCCCGAGATCAATGCCGGCTTCATCGCCGGTCTTGCCCGCGCGACCACGGTGCAGGCCTTGGAGCGGTGGCTGGCGGTGATGGTCGGCGACCCCTCAGCCTTACCGACCGGCTATGCGCAGGCCGCGCTCAGACAGATGGAAAAGACCGGCAATCGCGACGCGCTCGCTGCGATGGCCGAAAGCCTGTTCCCGGACGGCACGCAGGGGTTCGATCTCGCGGGCGCGCTTGCAGAGCTTGCCGTGCCGACCCGGCTCCTCTGGGGCAGGCTCGACCGCGTCATTCCGGTCGCCCATGCGGCCCGCGCGCCGGGCTTCACTGCCGTTCATCTTCTCGATGGCATCGGCCATGCACCGCAGATAGAGGCACCGGCGCTCACCGCCCGGCTGATCGCCGAGACGGTGCGAAGTGCCGGCTGAGCCGGCAAGACCATCACGCCCGCGTCAAGGGCGCCACGACAGAATGTCAGAAGGAGTGCCGATATGATCTTCGACCATCGCACCTACACCGCCCGCCCCAACAAGCTGTCGCATTTCCTCAAACTCTACGAGGACGTCGGCCTGCCGATGCAGCGGCATTATCTGGGCGAGCCCTTCGGCTTCTTCCAGACGCATATCGGCGACCTCTCGCGCACCGTGCATCTGTGGAGATATGAAAGCCTTGCCGACCGGGAGGAGCGGCGCGACCGCATGGAGGCAGACCCGGAATGGCAGGCCTACCGGCGCAAGGTGATCGAGACCGACTATCTGCTCGACATGCGCAACCAGATCCTCAAACCCGTCTCGTTCTTCAATCCGGGAAAATAAGATGGACCTGACTTTCTCGACCGAGGGGCGCAGCTGGCCGCTGCGCCTGACTGGCGATGCCGAGCGCACGCGCCGCGCGCTGCTTTCGGCCTTGCCGATGCGTCTGCAGCTGCACACGCCGAAGATCGCCGGCAGCCATATCTATTGGCATGCTCCCTTCGTCGAGGATATCGAGGGTGCTACGCATGTGCTTTCCGCGACCGCCGGCGCATTCATCTACTGGCCGGTGCGGCAGTTCCTCGAAATCACCTTCGCGCCGCTTCAGGCGGAGAATGCCGAGATCACCGTTCTCGGCCATCTCGACGCGCCGGTGGAAGGCATTGCCGAACTTGCCGCGACACTGAAACAGGACCAGGGCCGCCGCATCCTGGAAGGCACGCTTGTCCGGTCGGATGGCGGCGTGTCCGAGTCTTCGCCGCCATCGTCGCTGCCACAGGATATCATTGCCGCTCGCAAGGCGCTGTGGGTGTTCTGTCCCGCCGACATCAGCCGGGTCACCGCGTCACGCGCCATCATGCACCCGGCAGGGCCTGTCTTCACCGCGGAATCAGAAGCGCGGGTGCTGCACGAATTCCTCTGGTGGATCCGCGCCGAGCGCGGCCGGAAGGACGAATTGGTGCTGCGCCAGGCGGCAGCAATCGCGCTCGACAAGACCGCGACCCGGCTACGCGATTTCTGCCACATGGAGGAAACGCCTGCCCTGCTTTTCCGGCTCAAGGCGGCGATGGACGGCAACTATCCGTTCGGTGCGCTGATGGACGAGGCGATCCTGGCTACCGGGCGGGTCGGCGCTTGGATCGATCTTCTCATCCCGTGGAACGACCTCAACGAGGCCTTCCGCGCTGCGCTTGACGGCAGGAGGGCCGGATGATGGAAAAACTGACCATCGGCATTGTCGGTTTCGGCGTCATCGGGCAGCGCTGGACGGCTTGCTTTGCCCATGCCGGCCACGCGGTGCGCGTGTTCGACCCGACAGAGCGGCGCGAAGCGGCTTTCAACGAGGTGCTGCCTGCACTCATGGCCGACCTAGACGCGTTGAAGGGATCCTCGCCCTCGCCCGGCGAGATCCATCTTTTTCCGACGCTCGCCGAGACGCTCCAAGGCGTCGATTTCGTGCAGGAGAACGGTCCGGAAGACCTGGCCCTCAAGCGCCGGCTGCTCGCCGAGATCGAAGATCATGTCGGTGACGAGGTCGTCATCGCCTCCTCCTCCTCGGCCCTGCTGGTGTCCGACATGCAGGGCGAGTGCCGCCTGCCCGGCCGCGTCGTGCTCGGCCATCCCTTCAATCCAGCGCATCTGATGCCGCTGGTCGAGATCGTCGGCGGCAAGACATCGGATCCACAAGCGATCGCCCGCGCACGCGCCATCTATGAAGCCATCGGCAAGAAGCCGGTAACGCTCAACCGGGAGGCGACCGGCCATATCGCCTTGCGCCTGATGGGCGCCATGTGGCGCGAGGCGATCGCTCTGGTGCGAGACGGCGTCGCCTCGGTCGAGGACGTGGATCGTGCCTTCATGTATGGGCCGGGCGCGAAATGGACCCTGCAAGGTTCGTTCATCTCCAACAGCCTCAACGCCGATGGCATCGAGGACTTCCTGCGCAAATATGGCCCGACCTATCAGGCGATCTGGGACACGCTGCTCGACGCAAAGCTTGACAGCGAGACCATCCGCTCGATCACAGCTTCGACAAATGCGGCGGTAGGCGGGCGCAGCCACGAGGATCTGAAGGCCGCGCGCGAGCCTGGCCTGGTCGGCATTTTGAAAACAGTGGCCGCACACGGTGCACTCTAATCGTCACGGAGAATGGCCATGACCTATCGCACCGCCCTCGTCACCGGCGCCTCGAAAGGCATCGGCGCAGCGATCGTCGAGAGCCTGATCGCGGAAGGATTGACCGTCCATGCGCTGGCGCGCAGCCGTGGCGCGCTACAGGTCCTGCAGGAGAGGCTCGGGCCACGCGTGAAACCGCTTGTCGCCGATGTGCGCGACAACGAGGCGATCGCTTCTGCGCTCGGTGCGGCGGAAATCGATGTCCTGGTCAACAATGCCGGCGGTCTGGCGACCGTGCGCCCCCTGCACGAACAGAGCGCGGAGGAAACAGCCGAGGTGGTGGCGCTGAACCTCACCGCACCCTTGCAGCTCATCCGCATGTTGCTGCCGGGCATGATCGCGCGCAAGCGTGGCCACATCTTCAACCTGACCAGCACGGCTGCCAGCGGCGTTTTTCCCGGCACGACGACCTACGGTGCGGCCAAGGCCGGCCTTTCCCAGGCCGGTCGCATCCTGCGCTATGATCTCGCGGGCACCGGCGTGCGGCTGACCGAGATCGCCCCGGGCCGTGTGGAAACGGATTTCTATCTGAAGGCCTTCGACGGCGACCGCGAGGGCTTGCGCAAGCGCATGTACTCGCAACAGCGGCCGCTCGGCCCGGCCGACATTGCCGCCGTGCTTGCTACCGCGCTGCGGATGCCGGATCATGTCGACATCAGCGAACTGACCGTCGCGCCGAGCGAACAGGCGCCCGGCGGCCATACCTATCCGCCCGCGCCGCAACGATGAGCATGCGTGGCGTCAGCGACGCCGCGCCTCAGTCCGGCTCGGTCAATTTGTCGAGCACGGCCGTGCAGGCCTCCTCCCAGGCCGCAGGCACTCCGCGCGCCGAAAGCACCTGCAGACCCCGCTCGGTGATGCCGCCCGGTGTCACCAGCTCCTCGAGCATCTGATGCATCGGCTGGTCTTTCTCCTCAATCAGCCGCCCGGCGGCCACGAACGTCATCGCCGTCAGCCGGCGGCCAATTGCCGGATCGAGACCTCGCGCGCTCGACCATTCAGTCGTCCTGCGGATCAGATCCTGCACCCAGCCATAGATGGCGGCATTGACCGTCGCCAACTCGAAGTCCGTTTCGCTGGCCAGAGCGATCGAGGGGCCAAGCCAGTCGAGGACCGCCCGCGCCTGCTCAAGGTCGGGGAAATAGATCGTCGGACTGGCACAGATTTCGGAAGCCGTGAACGGCATGGCGCGCACCGCGCGCGCAGGCGCGACAGCAAACCGCGATAGCGCTACGCCGGCGCAAACCGAAACCATTGTTTGGTCCGTGCGCCACGGCAGGCCAGCGACCGCATCCGGCGCATGCACGGGCCGCACCGCAACAATGACGACATCGGACTGTTCGACGAGATCGCGATTGTCGATTGCCAGCCGAAAACCGTGCCGGGCGGAGAGCGCCGCCGCCTTGCCTCGCGGCGACAGCACGATCGCCGCGGGATCAAGCCCGGAACGCAAGAACCCAGCCAGCATGGACGTCGCCAGATGCCCGACCCCAAGAATGCCTACAATCATTGTTGTCCCCCGGATTTGAACCTGCTGCTTGCCATTCACACGAAGTTGGGAAAGAAAGGCGGCTCTACAAAGTGTCGACACAGCCTGCATACAAATCAGATGAGAACCGACGTGACCGAACGAGCCGAGACCAGTGCCGATAGCGACCCGTCCCTTGCCGCTGAAGCGGAGACGCGCCGCGCTGCCGATAGCAGCGAACGCGCCTACAACACCATCCGCAAGCTCCTGGTCGAATTCAAGCTGAAGCCCGGAGAGCGCATCAACGAGGTCCAGCTTTCGCGCGGCCTTGGCCTTTCGCGCACACCGATCCGCGAGGCGCTGAACCGGCTCGCCTCCGAGGGTTTCGTTTCGCTCACGCCCAATCGAGGCTTTTTCGTCAGAAGCCTCAGCACCGAGGGCCTGCTCGATCTCTACGAGTTCCGCTCGATCATCGAGTGCGCTGCTTTCAAGCTGATGTGCGAGCGCGCCGACGACAGCGAAATCGACCGGCTGCGGAGCTACTGGGAAGCGATCGTCGACGCCTACCCGGACCAGCCGCCGGATGTCATCCTGGCCGAGGACGAAGGCTTCCATCTGCTCATCGCCGAACTCTCCGGAAATCCGGAACTTGTCGGCCAGCTCAGCTCCATCAATGCACGCATCCGCTTCATCCGCCGCATCCAGATCGAACATCCTTCGCATGACAAGGCGCAGATCACCTCCCATTCGGCCATCGTCGAGGCTGCCGTCAAGCGCGATGCCGAGAACGGCGCGAAACTGTTGCGCGAACATATCGAAATGACCGTCTCCGCCACGCAGCAAGCGCTCAAGGACGCCTTGCTCAAGGTTTTCGCGCCCGACAATGGCGCCGAGCTGAAGCGTCGCCGAAGGGCTCGCGACGCATAATCGATATCTGAGCACAAAATTGAACGCAATAGTGTCGACACTTTCTTGACGACGATCCCTTTGTCTGCTTCGATGGGCTTACACGGGGAAGAAGACCGCAACGGCCTCCCCCTGTCGTAGTCAGCAGCTAAGGGGAACCATGATGAAAAAATCTATCGCCACACTTCTTCTCGGCGCCTCGCTTTTTGCAGCGCCGGCCATGGCCGAGCAGATTACCGTCGGAATGTCCGCGCCGCTCTCGGGCGCGCAGGCCTATTTCGGCAGCACCTGGCACAAT